>JAAYPL010000143.1 GCA_012519875.1 Clostridiaceae bacterium
AAAGAAGGGCCAGTATTGCGACTTTGTCAAGGCCGAAAACGGAAACTTGGTCGGAACGGCAGCTGCTGGCCTTCAGGCTTAAGCAAGGGATGGCGCATCGGATGCATCCGGTTGGGCTTTGGGAAACTTTCCGCACTCCCATGAAAAGAACGATGAAACGTTCATTTTGGTGGTTGTGGCTGTTTGTTTTGCTTTTTCTTGCCGCGAGTCTGTCCGGCTGCTCGCTGTATAAACCGAAAGCCGCCCTGACAGCTGAGCAATTTCGCGACAAAATGAGCGATGCCGGTTATTCAATAACCGATGCCACGGATCAATTTGAGAAAGGATCCGTTGAGATTGTTCTGATTGCCGGACTTGCGGACCATCAAATTGAATTTTATGTGATGCCGACCGTTGCCAAGGCAGAAACAGCCTTTGCCGTTAACCGATCCGACATTGAAGCCATCGCGGGCAGCGGTTTCAGCAACAGCAAAAGCCTCACCGGCATCAACTATAATTCATATGCACGAACGACGGCGGAGGGCTGTTATTTTGTTTCGCGAATCGAGAACACGTTGGTTTTTGTGTCCGAGGAAGCCAAAGAGGGCAAGGCGATTCGTGAAATAATCAAACAACTTGGGTATTGATTTGATTAACGGCCCAGACAGTTGCGCATCAGCTTCTGGTGCCGACGAACCTGTTCGACTTCATTAACCGTACCCGGCAAAATACGCTGACCCTCGAGCTCCGTGCTGATGTAGCCTTTGTAGCCGCCTTCCTGTAGGGCTTTGAAGTACAGCGGATAGTCCATTTCATCACTGGTATAGTCTTCATTGGTCCAGTTGGTTTTACCATGAACATAGCAAAGCCTTGAAGCATATTCCTTGATGACTTTGGGCGGCGATATCCGGCCCTTCGAGCGATTGGCGTAAGCCATATCGACCGGGCCGGCACCCATGGCTTTCAGTTTGGCAAACATTTCTTCCCAATCAACCTCTATTTCACCATCATCGGTTGTCTTGAACGCACCGGCTTTGCGACGGTATTCACGAACCAGCTCGATGCAATCGGGATTGGCGCCGCGGTCAACGGCGGCCTTGATATTATTGGGGAAATCATCGCGGAGACAGCAACTGAAGTCCAGCATCAGCCCGGCATAAGGGATGCCGGTGCGCTCGATTGCCTCGAGAAAATCATCGTTGCCGCCATCATCCAGATGTCCCGGCGCATGCACTTCAAGTGCCATCATCACATCATATTCCTGACAGACCGGCAAGAGGCGCGCCATAATTTCTGCGTTGACAACCGAGTGGGCCGGTTCGTCATTCATAATGAACATGCCGTTATGTCCATCGTGGGACAAACGGATAAATTTGCAGCCCAGCTTGTGCGCTGTTTTGATATACTGGACCGAAACGTCAAAAACCTCGTCGTCATTCAGATAGCGATTAGGATCCCGCCAGAATGTCCGGTCGGAAAAGTGTTCATAGCAAACCGGAGTCAGCTGGAGATTATCCATCATATAAAACCACTTATATAGAAATTCATCGCTGACAAAAGGAAAGTCGCGGATCATGGCTTCGCCGAATATTTCCACGCCCTCCGCTCCCGCGCCGGCGATAGCGGTCAGACAACCTTCGAGATCCAGGTGACGAAGGTAGAAAGCCTCCTGGTAACTGTACATGGAGACGCCGAGCTTGATATCATGATTGGTACGCATATCGTGATCCTCCTTGACGACCGGCCATCAAACGATGGTCACGGGCTTGGCGCAATAAGCCGTGCTGCTGTAGTGGTCCCGCAGGGCCAGACCGAACTTGACATCGTGAATGCCCTGCTCGATGCCGCCCGGAACTTCGATAAAAATCCGCAGATAATCACCGTATTTCCAGAACCAGTTTATTTCGATCTTGTCGGTTCCGACATCGGCAAACGGATGCTGGCGATTCTCATACCAGATGGAAAGGCTTTCTTCCGGAATTGCGACTCCGTCGACTTCGAAGGTCAGGGCCCGGATCTGATTGATGGGCAAACCCCGGTACCCGCATATGCGGATATCCAGGCAGTAGCCGATTCGCTGCCCGCGGTTGTAGATGTTACGGCCATAATCAGCCAGGATCAGCGGGTTGAAACGGGTCCTCGGACCTTGGAAATCGGCGATTTTGTCGAAATCCGGATCATTCTGGCCCATACCGATGGATTTGCGTATGATGGTTTTGAATGGTACGTCCATAGCGGTTCTCCTTTCAGACTTAAGGTTGATTGAAATGTAATGATACTCTCAGGATAGCATAAAAATTTGCCGGCTGAAACAAGATTTGTAATTTACAGAAAATTACATCCGAGACAAGGCGTCTTCAAGCACAAATGGACAGGACCCTCCGGCCTACGGTATAATCAGGGTTGCGTTCCTCTTTTTCCCGGGACGTGAAAGGAGCTGTTGAAATGGGTAAAGTTCTGATTATCGGTGCAGGTGGCGTCTCAAACGTTGTGGTCCATAAATGCTGCCAAAATCCTGATGTTTTTTCTGAAATTTGCCTGGCCAGCCGAACACTGGCCAAATGTGAGGCGATCAAAAACAGTCTGCCTCCGGCCAAAACGATTGTACGAACGGCGCAGGTCGATGCTGATAATGTTGCGGAACTGACGGCTCTTATCAACGACTTTCAGCCGGTTATGGTCATCAATGTGGCATTGCCTTATCAGGATCTGAGCATTATGGAGGCCTGCCTGGCAACCGGTGTGCATTACCTCGACACGGCCAATTATGAACCGCCCGATGTGCCGAAATTCGAATATAAATGGCAATGGGCCTACCACGACCGCTTTGTCCGGGCCGGCATCATGGCTTTGCTTGGCAGTGGCTTTGACCCGGGTGTGACCTCGGTTTTCTGTGCCCATGCCCTGAAACATCACTTTGACTCGATCGAGACCATTGATATTTTGGATGCCAACGCAGGGGATCATGGTTATCCCTTTGCCACCAACTTCAATCCGGAGATCAATATCCGCGAGATTACAGCCAAAGGCAGTTATTACGAAGACGGTCAATGGATCGAGACCGAACCGCTGGCTGTCAAGAGAACCTACGATTTCCCTGAAATCGGCGTCAAGGATATTTATTTGCTGCACCATGAGGAACTGGAATCCTTGGCTTTGAATATCCCCGGGGTTCGCCGGATTCGATTCTGGATGACCTTTTCGGAGAAATATTTGACGCATCTGCGTGTTCTGGAAAACGTCGGCATGACTTCGATCGAACCCATCCTTTTTGAAGGGCGGCCGATCGTACCGTTGCATTTTCTCAAGGCCGTGCTGCCGGATCCGGCGTCCCTAGGGCCACGCACCAAAGGCAAAACCAACATCGGGTGCATTTTCCGGGGAATCAAGGACGGCCGCCCCAAGACCTACTATGTCTATAATGTCTGCGATCACGAGGCGGCCTATGCCGAGGTCGGGTCACAGGCAATCTCCTATACGACCGGTGTGCCGGCCATGATCGGTGCCATGTTGATGATGAAGGGAATCTGGATGAAGCCCGGTGTCCATAATATCGAGACCTTTGATCCCGATCCGTTTATGGATGCCCTCAATCGGCATGGCCTGCCGTGGCAGGAAAGCTTTGCTCCGGTACTGCTCGACTGAGGACACGGTTGATGAGCATTGATTTTGGCGTGCTGCCCACTCCTTGCTATGTGGTCGATGAGTCGTTACTGATTAAAAATCTGGAAAAACTCAAGTCGATACAAGATAAGACCGGTGCCCGGATTCTCTTGGCGCTCAAGGGATATTCGATGTATGCGACATTTCCGCTGATCGGTCGTTACCTTGCCGGCGTCACGGCCAGTTCGCTGTTCGAGGCGCGTCTGGGGCGTGAGGAAATGGGCAAGGAGGTTCATATTTATTCCCCGGCCTTTATCGAGGCGGAATTCGATCGGATTTTGACTTTGTGCGATCATATTGTATTTAACTCTTTCGACCAGTGGCGCCGGTTTAAGCCTCGTGTCAAGGCTTTTACCTCCCATCCTGTCGAATGCGGCATCCGGATCAATCCGGAATATTCCGAGGTGGAGACCTCCCTTTATGATCCGAGCGCGCCCTTCTCACGTTTGGGCGTGACCCTGGCCAATTTTCAAGCCGATCAACTTGACGGCCTGGATGGGCTGCACTTCCACACGATGTGTGAACAAAACTCCGATACTCTGGAGCGAACCGTTGCGGTGGTCGACCGGAAATTCGGTCCTTGGCTCGGTCAGATGAAATGGCTGAATTTTGGCGGTGGCCATCACATTACCCGTGCGGATTATGATCGGTCCACACTTATTCGCGCCATCAAATTTATTCAAGAGAAGTATGGTATTCAGGTTTATTTGGAACCGGGGGAAGCCATCGCTCTCAACGCCGGCTTTCTCGTGTCTGAGGTTCTGGATATTGTTCACAACGGAATGCCGATTGCCATTCTCGATACATCAGCGGCCTGTCACATGCCTGATGTTTTGGAGATGCCCTATCGACCGGCTGTTATCGGAGCCGCGATGCCGGGCGAAAAACCCTATACCATCAGGCTGGGCGGCCCGACCTGTCTGGCAGGTGATATCATCGGCGACTATTCATTTGACCGGCCGCTCAAAATCGGTGATCGGCTTGTTTTCTGCGATATGGCGCATTACACCATGGTCAAAAACAACATGTTCAACGGCATCAATCTTCCGGCCATCGCATTGGCCAAAACCGATGGGCGTCTGGAAATTTTACGTCAATTTCAATATGAGGATTATAAGTCGCGGCTTTCCTGATCCTGCCGTTCACTCAAGCTTTGGTCACTTTCTTTGCCGGAAACGCTCCGGAAGTGCAAGAGAGGGCCGATAAAAACAACGGCCAGTACAACATAGAAGCCGGGAGCCGCCAGCAGATTTGCCAAATTTTCCTGCTTCAGAGCGACCAGGACAAATAGGATTAATTGCACGATCAGCCACAGGAGACCTTGGTTCAGGGCGGACTTCTTGCTGCTGGTTTTCATTAAGCGGGCGAGGAAAAAGGTCAGAGCGAGTGTCGGCAAGGCGGCGATCAGGGATGTGACCGAGAGGCGCCAGGTTTCTCCTCCGTCGACCGGCGCATGCAAAAAAAGCGAAGCCAGCAACATGATCGAATTGATGACCGCAAATATGATGCAACCGGTAACTAAATTATAATATATTTTCATATGAACAGATTATAGCACGAAAGTCGCAAGAAAGTAGCATGATAGTACGGGTTACATGGCGAAATGTAAACTGAAGTGACGCAAAAAGAGATGTC
>JAAYPL010000144.1 GCA_012519875.1 Clostridiaceae bacterium
AGGATTTATCATGAGTTTTTCACATCTGGCCTCAACCGACCCGGAAATTTATCAGGCAATCCAACAGGAGATTCAGCGCCAGCGCGACAAAATCGAATTGATCGCATCGGAAAATTTTGTCAGTCCGGCGGTTCTTGAAGCCGTCGGTTCGCCATTGACCAATAAATATGCCGAAGGCTATCCCGGTAAACGGTATTACGGCGGCTGCGAACATGTGGACATTGCCGAAAGTCTGGCTATTGAGCGAGCCAAAGCTTTGTTTGGCGCAGAACACGTCAATGTTCAGCCCCATTCCGGTGCCCAGGCTAATAATGCGGTTTATTTTGCCCTATTGGAGCCCGGAGATAAGATTCTGGGTCTGGATTTAAGCCATGGCGGCCACCTGACCCATGGCATGAGCAGAAATGTCTCAGGCAGGATCTATCAGGCTTCGGCCTATACGGTTGAGAAAGAAACCAGCGTCATCGACTATGACCGCTTGCTGGAAACAGCGCGTTCCGTGCGTCCGAAGATCATTGTAGCCGGTGCCAGTGCTTATCCGCGTATCTTGGACTTTGCCAAATTCCGTGAGATTGCCGATGATGTAGGAGCACTGCTCTTTGTTGATATGGCGCACATTGCCGGCTTGATCGCCGTCGGTTTACATCCCAGTCCGATCCCTTATGCCGATGTCGTGACGACCACAACGCATAAAACTTTGCGCGGCCCTCGCGGCGGCATGATACTCTGCAAGGAACAATATGCCAAAGCCATTGATTCGGCTGTCTTCCCCGGTCAACAAGGAGGACCCCTGATGCATGTCATTGCCGGTAAGGCAGTGGCCTTAAAAGAAGCTCTGGAGCCTTCCTTTAAAGTTTATCAACAGCATATTCTGGACAATGCGCAGGCGCTGGCTTCAGGGCTCATACGCCGCGGCTTCAATCTGGTATCCGGCGGCACGGATACCCATCTGATGCTTGTTGACCTGCGCAACACCGGTTTAACCGGCAAGGATATGCAGAACCGCCTGGATGACGTGAACATCACCTGCAATAAAAACGGCATCCCCTATGATCCGGAAAAACCATTTATTACCAGCGGGATTCGATTGGGAACACCGGCGGTAACCACACGTGGCATGACCCCCGTCGACATGGATGTGATCGCCGATTTAATCAGCATGACCCTGCATGATTTTGACGGTTCGGCTACACGGATTCGTCAACAGGTTGAACGTATCTGCGCACGTTATCCGCTTTATCCGTCTCTTTAGGAAACGGGGGACTGTTCTTGTGGAATCCAACCGGCAAAGAGAACAGCCATTGGCCTATCGAATGGCTCCGCGCACTCTGGATGAGTTTGTCGGCCAGGAACACATTCTTGGACCGGGAAAGATGTTGCGGCGGATGATCGAGGCAGACCGCCTGTCATCGATTATTTTGTACGGACCACCCGGAACCGGCAAAACCTCCCTTGCCCGCGTTATCGCCAACACCACTCAAGTCGGCTATCAAAAGTTAAATGCGGTGACCGCCGGCGTTGCCGACATCAAACGCATCATATCCGATACGCAAAATCCTTTGCTGAATCCAACGGGCAGGACCGTATTGTTTATTGATGAGATCCACCGGTTTAATAAAGCTCAGCAAGATGCTTTGTTGCCTCAGGTGGAAGACGGCACCCTGATTCTGATCGGTGCGACAACTGAAAATCCCTTTTTTGAGGTCAACAAAGCTTTGATCTCCCGTTCCACTGTTTTTCAGATGCATCCCTTGACAGAAGCCGATATTCGTCAAATCGTCCTGATGGCTCTGGAAGATCAAGAGCGGGGAGTGGGACAATACCCGATCCGGATTGATGAGCCTTCTTTGGATCTGATTTGTGATATGTCCAACGGCGATGCGCGCATCGCTCTCAATGCTCTGGAGTTGGCCGCAGTCACAACTCAACCGGAAGCAGATGGTACGATCCTGATTAATCAGGCGGTTCTTGAGGACTGCATGCAAAAAAGAAGCATTGCTTTTGACCATGATGGCGAAAGTCACTATGATAATATCAGTGCATTTATCAAATCCATGCGCGGATCGGATCCCGATGCCACGATTTTTTATCTGGCCAGAGCACTGCATGGCGGTGAGGACATTGAATTTTTGGCCAGACGTATCCTGATTTGCGCAGCCGAGGATGTCGGTCTGGCCAACCCGCAGATGCTATCTCTGGCGATGGCCGCCTACCAAGGTGTGATGTCGGTGGGCATGCCTGAGGCTAGAATCATTTTGGCCGAAGCAGCACTGGCGATTGCGACCAGTCCAAAATCCAACTCGGCCATTAAAGCCATTGACAGAGCCATGCAGGATGTTGCCAGCCGCAGAACCGGAGAGGTTCCGCTCCATCTTCGCAATGCGCCGGTTCCGGGCATGGCTGATCTTGGTTACGGCCGAGGATACAAATATGCCCATGACTATCCGGGCCATATTGTCGATCAGGACTACCTGCCGGAAGAAATCCGCGGAACAATTTATTTTGAACCCAGCTCAAATGGTTATGAAGGACGAATTAAGGAGTGGAACGACCGGCGTCGGGCCTACAAAGCCGCTAAAGATCAGAAAGATCAGGCAGAAGGTAAGAACCCGACTTAATTCATAGTAATTACATTCATAGTAATTAAATATGAATTAAAAGTTGAGGTAACCTTTGTTACAACACACACGTCGAGCAAGGCATAAAGTATTATTGATACTTTATGCAGGAGATGACAACATGCATCAAAACAGAAGAATCTATTTGGATCATGCCGCAACGACACCGGTCAGACCGGAGGTTTTATCGGCAATGATGCCTGCTTTTACAACTATTTTCGGCAATCCGTCCTCTCTTTACCAAAGTGGATTGCAAGCCCATCAACTGGTGGAAAACGCCCGAGCCAAAATCGCCGGCTGCATCGGTGCCGATAGCACAGAGATCTATTTCACATCCTGCGGAACCGAGTCGGACAACTGGGCCATTAAAGGTGCGGCTCAGGCCTGTCAGAGCAAGGGAAGACACATGATCACTTCAGCAATTGAACATCATGCCGTCCTTCACGCGTTTGACGCTTTGACAAAGCAAGGCTTTGAGATCACCAAGCTGCCGGTTGATGCAGATGGCCTGTTGGATCCGGAGGAGGTTCGTTCGGCAATTCGTGACGATACCGTTCTGGTCTCGGTCATGATGGCCAATAACGAGATCGGTGTGATTGAGCCGATCGAAGAAATTGCAGCCATCTGCCGTAGCAACCAAGTACTTTTGCACACCGATGCCGTACAGGCCGGCGGAGCTTTGCCCATTGATGCACATCGTATGGGCGTTGATATGATGTCTTTTTCCGGACATAAACTTTACGCGCCCAAGGGAGTCGGTGCTTTGTATATTCGTAAGGGTGTGCGGATCGCCAATTTTTTTGACGGTGGTGCTCAGGAGCGAAATAGACGCGGCGGTACCGAGAATGTACCGGCAATCGTAGGTTTTGCCCGGGCCTTTGAACTGGCCGTTCAGGAGATGGAAGAAAGCAGCCGGCAGTTGACCGGGTTGCGAGATGCCCTGATCAACAATATCCTCACGCGCATTCCGCATACCAGGCTCAACGGCCATCCCACCCGGCGACTACCGAACAATGTCAATGTTTCCATCGAATTCATCGAAGGTGAGTCCATTTTACTCATGTTGGATCAGCTAGGTTATGAATGTTCAAGCGGGTCGGCCTGCACCTCGGGATCACTCGATCCTTCACATGTTTTGCTGGCACTTGGATTACCTCATGAAATCGCCCACAGCTCTTTGCGCGTAACTTTTGGACGTTCCAATACTATGGATGATGTAAAACGGCTGGTTGACGATCTGGAAGTCGTTGTCCGCCGTCTGCGCGAGATGTCGCCTCTGTACAATAAAAATATTTTAGGTGTATAAAGCTGACCCGGCCCACCGGGCAGATAGTATCCGGAAAGTGAGACCAGACATGCAATACAGTGATGAAGTAATGGACCATTTCATGAATCCGCGTAATGTCGGCGAAATTGAGGACGCCGATGCCACAGGGCTGGTTGGCAACGCCAAGTGCGGTGACATCATGAAGGTGTTTTTGAAAATAGAAAACGGGATCATTGTTGACGTCAAATTTAAAACCTTCGGTTGCGGAGCCGCGATCGCAACCAGCAGCATGGCAACCGAAATGATCAAGGGGAAGACTCTGGATAAGGCATTAGAACTGACCAACAAGGCGGTGGCCGAGGCGCTCGGCGGTTTGCCCCCCATTAAGATGCATTGTTCGTTATTGGCTGAACAGGCGGTGAAATCAGCCTTGAAAGAATACTATGAAAAACACGGTCTGATCAACGATGACAACCGTCATCTCTTTGACATGCTCAACGAGGATGCAAACGACCATGCCTGATCACGCTGTCAATCCCGGGCGGGTTCTTCTTGGGATGAGCGGCGGGATGGACAGCTCCGTTGCGGCTTTTTTGCTGCGGTCAAAAGGCTGGGAGGTCTTGGGCTTGACCCTGATCACCCACGATCAAGCAGGAGAGAGCCTGGAAGACGTCCAGGCTGTTGCCCATCGGTTGAGGATAAGCTGGCGGTCTCATGATGTCCGGCAGCTCTTTCAAAAGACCGTTGTCGATGATTTTGTCGAAAACTACACAAACGGCCGTACGCCCAATCCTTGTGTCATCTGCAACCCACTGGTTAAATTCGAGATGCTGTCTGAAATAGCCGCTCAACTGGAAGTTCCGATCATTGCCACCGGGCATTACGCAAAAATCCACGCTCTTGACAATGGTCGTTTTTGTTTGGGCAAAGGCTTTGATACCGATAAGGATCAAAGTTATTTTATGTATCGGCTGTCGCAGAAACAATTGTCACAACTGATTTTTCCTCTGGGGGAGCTCAGCAAGAGCATGGTCCGCAAAGTGGCACAAGAAGCCGATTTAAAGTCGGCTGACGGTGTTTTCTTGGCTGACAAACCAGAAAGCCAGGACTGCTGCTTTATTCCCACGGGGAGTTATCCGGATTTTATCCGGCAATGTTTTATTGAGCACGGTAAGGATCCTTTCGGACAACCATTTTCTTCCGGTCCTGTCGTGGATACGTCAGGACATCAGGTCGGCACGCATAAAGGGTTGATCCACTATACAATTGGTCAACGGAAAGGATTCCAGGTACAAACCACGCAGCGGCTTTTCGTTACGGGCTTTGATCCGGGCAATAATGCTCTGATTGTCGGTCCATTCGATACGGTTCTTAAAAAGGAAATTGGGGTAGCCGATCCTGTTTACTCCGGCATGTCCCAACTACAGAAAGGTGAACGGCTGACCGCCCGTATTCGTTATTCGGCAGGTGAGGCGCCTTGCCGGGTTTATCCGCTGGATAATAATAGCTGGCGTGTTGTTTTTGACGCGCCGGTCGCCGCACCGACACCCGGTCAGTCCTGTGTTTTATATCGGGATGGTTTGATTATGGCCGGCGGATTTATATCTTCGTGAAAACAGGTTGACGCTGAACAAAGTGAACCACTTCTTGACAACCAAGCTGCCTTAGCCAGGATATGGTTTCAGTAAAAAGATTGCCGGCTTCGTCCGGATTATGTGCATCGCTCCCTAGGCTGATCCATCCGCCCAACTCAAGTTGTCGCCTGATAATCGCCGGATCCGGCCATGCATCAAAGCCTTGACAGCCACATGATTTCAATCTGACGATGGAACGGGAATTGATCTCCAGTGCCTTGCCGTGCTCGGCAAGAAAACCAAGCAGCCGTTCAAACTCCGACGGGAAATGATCATAGTACATCTTACGATCTGAAACAGGAGCATAACGGCTGATATAGTCAAAATGTCCCATAATATCAAAATCCGGGCAATGATGGATCATATCGATCAATGCCGTCAAATAACGACGATAGACCGTCTCCTGACCGGCCTGATAAAAGTCAGGATTGAAATAAGGATCTTCTCCGTCCAGGATGTGAATGGAGAGAATAACACAGTCAAAGGGATGATCACGGGTCAGAGCTGAATAAAAATCGTCCAGATGCGGCAGATATCCCAGCTCGATCCCGATGAAGAGCTCCGGTGCGGTTTTCGGCAAGTTTGCCTTTATAGCTGTTAAATCGGCAAAATAGCGTGTAATATCAAAAATATCTTCGCGGCCATTATAAAAAAGGTCTTTTTCATAGTGATCGGTTATACAGACGGCAGACAGATTGCTTTGAACCGCACAGGCCAGTAATTCGTCAATTGTTTGCCCGGCATCATGTGAATAGGCGGCAAGGTGGGTATGGGTGTCGCAAAGCATGGTTTACCTCTGATGGTGTATACTGATAAAATAAAACCTGATGACTGATCTGATTATACCGACATTGTCGGTGAAAAACAAATCATCCGTCATAAGTTAAATGAAACGACAAAGTGGAGGATCTATAAAGATGAGCAAGAATGAAAAATCAGATAAAGTAATAAAAGAGCAGCCTGCCGATCAAAGCCAAGCCGGTAAAGCGCTGAAGAAAAAACTTCAGGCAGAGTTCCCAAATCTTTGGGATGTTGCCGATCCGGCCGATCGGGATGCGGCTTTTTCCTTTGCCGAAGAATATAAAAACTTTCTAAATTCGGCGAAAACAGAACGGGAATTTGTAACCGTCGCAATCGAGAAGCTGGAAAGCATGGGGTTTTCAAACCTGGATCAAACCGCGTCTCTGGCGGCAGGAGATAAGATTTTCAAAAATATCCGCGGCAAAGGATTGGTCGCGGCAGTGATTGGCGATCAACCAATCGAAACCGGCTGCAATTTAATCGGAGCCCATATCGACTCGCCCCGTCTGGACTTAAAGCCTAATCCGGTCTATGAAGACGCTGATTTGACATTCTTGAAGACACACTACTACGGTGGAATAAAAAAATATCAATGGCCGGCCATCCCCTTGGCTTTACACGGTGTTGTTTTTCGCGCCGACGGATCGCCGCTGGTTCTGAACATTGGTGAAAGCGATCAGGATCCGGTATTGACCATTACTGATTTGTTGCCGCACCTTGGTGCCGAACAGATGAGTCGAAAATCAACCGAATTGATCAAAGGTGAAGAATTAAATGTCTTGGCGGGTGGACTGCCATATCCGGATCCAGAGTTGGCCGGACGGTTCAAATTGCATTTGCTTCAGCTTCTGAATGAACGGTATGGACTGGTTGAAAAAGATCTGATAACAGCAGAAATAGAAATCGTGCCTGCGGGCAAAGCGCGTGATGTCGGCTTGGATCGCAGCATGATCGGTGCCTATGGGCAGGACGATCGAGTCTGTGCTTTCCCGGCCTTGGCGGCTTTGTCTGATCTGAACAAACCTGAACGAACCTCGGTCTGCATGTTTTTTGACAAGGAGGAAACCGGTAGTGATGGCAATACCGGCGCTCAATCAAGGTCTTATGAAAATGTGCTGCTTCAACTCCTCTATCTACAAAAACCTGACGCTAACATGATGGAACAGGCCAAGATGATGGAGAATTGCCAGATGCTTTCAGCCGACGTCAGCAATGCTTTTGATCCTACTTTCTCCTCGGTCTCGGATCCGCGCAATAATAGTTACCTTGGTCGCGGAATCAGCTTGGTGAAGTATACCGGTTCACGGGGAAAAGGCGGTACCAGTGATGCCAATGCCGAATTTTTCGCCCGGATCGTCCGGCTTTTCGATGCGGAAAAGATTCCTTGGCAAACAGGAGAATTGGGCAAAGTAGATGCCGGAGGCGGCGGTACGATCGCCAAATATCTCGCAAATACCGGAATGGATGTGATCGATTGCGGGATACCGGTCCTTTCGATGCACTCGCCCTTTGAAATCTCCAGCAAAATTGACCTGTATTTTACTTATTTGGCCTATAAGACATTCCTGGCAAAAATGTAATCGAGTGGTTCTGAACACCGATATCGGCTATTCTTCAGATTCTTCTCCTTCCTGAGCGGAATCGGGGAGGGGAGAAGCGGCTGATTGTCGCGGCCGGATTGCGCTTAATGGATTTTGCTCGACAGCGTGATGCAAGGACTCATTATCCACATGGGTATAGATCTCCGTCGTGGACACACTGACATGGCCAAGGATAACCTGTAAGGCCCGGATATCAACTTTGCCGTATTTATACATCAAGGTTGCCGCTGTATGGCGAAGCTTGTGGACAGAATAGCGCGCCGGATCCAGACCGGCAGATCGGATATATTTTTTAATCAGGTATTGAACGGTCTTTGGGCTGATGCGTTTGCCGAGCCGGCTGATAAACAGGGCTTCCGGATCTTTCAGGCCGGTTTTCGGCCTCTGCTCCAGATAGGCATCAAGTGCCGCCATACAGGCGCCATTAAGGTAGATGGTTCGTTCCTTGCCGCCCTTGCCGATGACCGTTAGAATATCACCGCGGATGCTGGTCAGGTTGATGCCGCAAAGCTCAGCCAGACGGAGTCCGCAATTTAAAAACAGAGTCAAAATGCAATAATCGCGCGCCGTCAGTTCGCTGGTTCCGGCTTCTACCGTTTCCAGCAGTTTTCGACTCTCATCAAGAGATAGGTAGCGGGGTAATTTTTTCAAAAGCTTGGGGGACTCCAACTCCGCCGCAACATTCTCATCGAGAATAAAAGCCTTGTTTTTCAAATACGAAAAAAAAGCCCTCAGCGCTGCGATTTTTCTGGCACGTGTCGCCGGTGCACAGCGTCGTTCCTGGCTCAGCCACGTAATATAGGCATACAGATCGGTCAGTTTGATTGAACGCAACAGTTCATTGTCGAAATTGGCTATTGATATCTTGTTAAAGTCCTGATCGGGCTTGATCAGACCTCGCCGCAACAAAATATAACGAGAAAAAAGAATCAGATCATAACGATATTCACGGATGGTCAAAGGGGAGCGGGCTTTTATAGCCTGAAAGTATCCAAGAAATCGTTCCAGCGCATCATAAAGTTCAACTTCAGCCATTTTCCCCATCCTTTTTGTGATAGTTACATTGATTATTATAACGATGACCTGCAATAAACGCAAAAATAACCTATATTGAAATATCAAGCGAAGTGTGCTAGAATTCCCCCGAACAAACACAAATGTCCATGAGATGAGGACGTTTGGAAATGGAGCAAGAGAAGAAAGATGAACAAAAAATTAAAAGTTGGTATTATTGGTTGCACAGGGTATGTTGGCCAGCGTTTTATCAGCCTTCTGGCAGATCATCCTTGGTTTGAAGTTGTGGCAATAGCCGCTTCTTCGCGATCGGCCGGCAAAACTTATGCCGAGGCTGTTGAAGGGCGCTGGAAACTTGACGTGGCTTTGGCCGATAATATAGCCCGAATGAAGGTTCTGGCAGCGGATCACATTGCAGCTGTCTGTGATCAGGTCGACTTCGTTTTTTGCGCCGTAGATATGGAAAAAGCCGCTTTACAGGCGTTGGAGGAACAGATCGCCGGTTTGGAAACTCCGGTTGTGTCCAATAATTCAGCCCATCGTTGGACTCCGGATGTCCCCATGATCATTCCTGAGATTAATCCCGAACATCTGGATCTGATTCCGGTACAGCGCAAACGGCTTGGTACCCGTAACGGATTTATCGTGACAAAACCGAATTGTTCGATTCAAAGTTATGTGCCGGCTTTGACGCCGCTTTTAGACTTTGAACCGGAACTGGTTAGTGTCTGTACCTATCAAGCCATCTCGGGTGCCGGCAAGACCTTTGCCGACTGGCCGGAAATGATCGGCAACATGATTCCTTATATTGGTGGAGAAGAGGAAAAAAGTCAGCAAGAGCCGCTTAAAATCTGGGGCGAATCAACCGATGGCACAATCGCAATGACCACGGCTCCGATCATCTCGGCACAGTGCTATCGCGTCGCTGTTCAGGACGGACATACGGCAGCGGTCTCGGTCAAATTCAAAAAGAAGCCCCCTCAAGAGGAGTTTCCGGCTCGCTGGGCCTCGTTCCGGGGAATTCCGCAAAAGGCCGGTTTCCCATCTGCTCCGATTCCTTTTCTGCGCTACCTGGAGGATAATAATCGACCACAGCCGGCCCTTGATGCCATGGCAGGAAATGGAATGGCCGTTACTATTGGGCGCTTGCGCGAGGATAATATTTTTGATTACAAATTTACCTGCCTGTCCCACAACACATTGCGCGGCGCAGCAGGAGGAGCTGTTTTGACCGCTGAACTGCTGGTTCACCAAGGTTATTTACAAGCAAAATAGACCTTAATAAGGAGAAAACTGATGGAGCTTTATTTACCGTTGCAATTCCCATCGGCAACCGGTACCGGAATAATACAAGGCAGATTGTACAAGCCGGCCCAAGATGTTGAAGCCAGCGGGCTGATCGTTCAAATCGTGCACGGCATGGCTGAGCATCAGCAGCGCTACGAATCATTTTGTCTTTTTTTGGCAAGTCACGGTCATGCGGTTTGCATTCAAGATTTGCCAGGACATGGCCGCTCCGTCAGTTCGACGGAATATTTGGGATACTTCGGAGCTACGGACGGGACCGATCTCGTAATTGCCGATATCGATCGGCTGGCTGATTTGGCAATCCAAGAACTCTCGTCTCAACAAGGCTCGGTTCGACGTGTCATTTTAGGTCACAGCATGGGGTCTTTTATCAGTCGTTTGGCCTGCACGGGATCCGAACGATCAATTGCGGCGGCAATTTTCTCCGGAACGTCAGGCAACAACCCGGCGGCGAAACTAGGAATTTTATTGGCCGAAATCTCAATTAAGCGAAACGGTCCATTGTATAAGGATAAATTTCTTGCCCGCCTGTCATCAGTGGGTAATCTTAAACGAATCGCCAATCCGCGGACGCCGATTGATTGGTTGAGTCGCGACCAGGAAGTTGTGGATGCATATCTGGCTGATCCGCTGTGCGGATTCACATTTACCGCAGCAGGATATCGTGATTTGTTCTGCTGGCTGGTCGCTGTGTCCGAAAGAAAATGGCCGCAACAGGTCAAGCCGGGCATTCCGATCCTTCTCGTGTCAGGATCTGACGATCCAATCGGTCAATTCGGAAAGGGCCCTCGGCAAATCTGTAATCGGCTAAAAAAAGCCGGTCACCCGGTTTCATTAAAGTTATATGAAGGGGCACGGCACGAAGTACTAAATGAAACCAACCGATTGGAGGTTTGGAATGATATCCTGTCCTGGCTTCATGATTTGGGCGAGTTGTCTTGACGTCAATTTTCTTTTGTGATAGAGTTACAAAAAATGAACCTGCACAAATAAACAGAAGCATTATGAGCACGAAGAATGGGATCAGTAAACTTGCCCAATGAGATCAGAGAGCCGTTGGTTGGTGTGAAACGGTGTCACTTAAGCAGTTGAACTCGCCCAGGAGTGTATATCGCTGAAAAAACAATCAGTAGGTGATTTCGGAGGTCGACCGTTATAGCGACAGGATATCGGGTCATACCTGTATCTGGTAAGTGCATCGCGCAAGCGATGAAATGGAGTGGTACCGCGGGAGGAATAGCGCCTTTCGTCTCTGACAGTGAGACGAAAGGTGTTTTGTTTTCCGGGAAGCCGGGAAGAGGGAGGATTTAAGCATGAAAAACACAAAAAAATACAAACCGTATCCCACGATCAGTCTGCCTGACCGAAAGTGGCCGGGTCGTACCATCAAGGAAGCTCCACAATGGTGCAGTGTAGACCTGCGCGATGGTAATCAGGCGTTGGAAATTCCGATGACATTGGAACAAAAGCTTGTTTTCTACAATAAATTGCTTGAAATCGGCTTTAAAACGATCGAAATCGGTTTTCCGGCGGCATCGGATACAGAATATGAATTTACCCGACATCTGATCGATAATGATCTGATACCGGATGATGTATATATTCAAGTATTGACCCAGTCACGACGGCACATTATAGAAAAAACATTTGAAGCTGTCCGTGGGTGTAAAAATGTCGTTATTCATCTATATAATTCAACATCGACCTTACAGCGAAAAGTTGTTTTCCAGATGAATCGCACCCAGATCATCGATCTGGCTGTTTCGGGAGCACGTTTAATTCAAGAGATCGCCGCCCAGGACACCACCGGCACTAATTTTGTCTATGAATATTCTCCGGAGAGCTTCACAGGAACCGAAACGGATTTTGCTGTTGAGATTTGTGATGCGGTTTGTGATGTCTGGCAGCCAACTCCGCAAAAAAAGGTGATCATCAATCTGCCTGCTACGGTCGAGATGTCAACTCCCAATATATACGCCGATCAAATCGAATATTTTTCTCGCCACACGCGTTATCGGGATTCGATTCTGATCAGTCTGCATCCCCACAATGACAGGGGAACAGCCGTTGCCGCCGCGGAATTGGGCCTTATGGCCGGTGCCGATCGGGTCGAAGGAACGCTGTTTGGCAACGGTGAGCGAACCGGCAATGCCGATCTGGTCACGTTGGCATTGAACCTCTATACCCATGGAATCGACCCGAAGCTTGATCTTTCGGATATCAACGGTTTGATTGCTATTTACGAGGAAAACAACCGTATTCCGGTTCATCCACGACATCCTTACGCCGGAAAACTGGTTTATACCGCTTTTTCCGGCTCTCATCAGGATGCCATCAAAAAAGGCATGGCCGCCATGAAAAAACATCCGGATTACTGGGCGGTCCCTTATTTACCCATCGATCCGCAGGATGTCGGTCGCAGTTACGATCCGATCATTCGAATTAACAGTCAATCCGGAAAAGGCGGCGTAGCCTATGTCTTGGAGCAGTTTTACGGACTTATTTTGCCTCGGCCGGTCCAACAGGCTTTCAGCCTTGAAGTCACCCGTGTTTCGGAAGAACTCAACAGCGATCTTGGTCCGGATGAGATCTACCAGTTGTTTATTGACACTTATGCCAATAAAGTTTCGCCCCTTAAGCTGCTGACTTATCAAGAAAACATGATCAATGAACAGAATTTTACAATATCGGCTCTGATCGAATACCAAGGGAAAGAACATACCGTGAACGGTTCGGGGAATGGCCTGTTGGACGCCTTTTGCCAAGCCATGCAAAACTTCCTGGATCGCAAATTTGAAATCACAGCTTATCAGGAACATGCGTTGAACCGCGGGTCGAGCTCCAAAGCCATCACATATGTAGAAATTCAAAACGGAGACGATAAATCCCATATCGGTTGCGGCATCAGCAGCAGCATCAGCAAGTCATCCTTGCGGGCTGTAGTTAGTTCGATCAACCGAATGCTCGATTTCTCGTGATCTGTACTCAAGAGGACCCTGTGAGCAGAAAGAAAAAGAATCAGAAAGAATGGGTTTTTCCTCCTCCCAATTAGACAAAATTTTTATTTTGTCTAATTGGAAGTTAAAATTTCGGAGCTTAAAAAGACCTTGGATCCCTGCTCACCTGCTTGATACTGTAGGAATTTGGGTTGTCGTCGTTGTTTTAGGGCCGCCAACGAGATCATCCAGGCCCTGAATACCTAAAATGCGATACCATTCAGATAAATCCTGAATCGGATTGTAAAGCTTGACCAATAGAATAATGACCAAAACAATAATCACGAAAAATAATAGCCGGCGCAGAACATTTTGCTGCCTTTCGGATTGGTATTTGCGGTTTACCTTGGCAACCTTGGTATACCCTTTCAGACGATAAACCCGCTCACGGCTTCGGCGGCGGATCGGTTTGCTCTTGGGCAACTTTCGCAGTACGATGCGCGCTGTTGTTTGATTAAACGGATCGGTCGGCGGAGAAATCCGACCCGATTGTCTTGGTCTTGATTTTGCAGCAATCTCCGATTTGTTCGGTTTTGATGAGGATTTGTCGTGATACCAAGCGCGCAACCGCATAAGGCGGATTTTAGCATTCCGATAAAGTCTTAGGATCTGGCTGCTTATACGTCTACCCAACCTTTTGAACCAAGGTTTAACACCGGCAGCGATTTTTTGAATCGTCTGCATGATCTTTCGGGTAACCTTGCCGATTCTGTCCATACCGATCAGAGTATCCTTTCCTCTGTTGCCTCTTGCGAAGATTCACTACTTTAATACCCTTGCGATTATAACCTAAATTCACCTCAATTTCACCCATTTCACCGGTTATGGATGTATCAAGTTTGAATCGGTCATATCGAACAAAAGTTTGACAACTAAATATGCTTTTGCTAAGATCCCGAGTTTGACAGTTAATTCAAGCAAAAACCTCTCAAGGCCCTGTGAATAGGACATCAGGAGGTTTTTTCATTTTAGAAAAAGTGCGTAATGTTTTTCAAAGTTTCGTTTGTTTAATTACATTTC
>JAAYPL010000145.1 GCA_012519875.1 Clostridiaceae bacterium
GGCTTGAACCGGTCCCGCCGAGGGTTCAGCCGGACATGGCCGGGATCTCCTCTGCTGAACCATGCGTCTACTACCAGGTGTTGCTCAGGCAATATGACCAGTTTTTTATTCTGCCTCCGGATCTGCTGAGTTTGTTTTCTTCCCAGGAGGTAACGGATCTGTTGCTTGGTCTTCGACAACAACCGGCCAAAGTCGGCGAATTGATTCGTCTGGCACGCTTGCGGGGTTACAGCCGGGATTTTACTTGGCTTGGGATTCAGATCAACCTGTTGCAGGCCGAAAGCCAGCCTGATACCGATGGCCGGGGCGTGAGGACTTTTGCAAGCTTTTTGGCCGGTCTGTTTGGTGGTCGGTTCCGGGACCGCTCAGAGGAAGAACCGGACAGTCATTCAACCAGTCTGGAGTCGCAATCAGGGGCGGGCAAGGGCACAAGTATGGCCGGCCGGGGCGTGATGACTCGCTTGGCAAATAGCCGTCGGCTGCCGGTTGCCCTGAGCGGGGCTATATTGTTGCTGGCCGTGATCGTGGCTTTGATTGTGCTTTTTTTCCGACCTCCGACAGCACCACCCGTATCAACGACGCCGGCGCCCGAGACAACATCGACCCGAGCTCCGTCGCCGACCCCCACGCCGACCGCCCGACCAACCCAACCCCCGGAGCCGACGCCGACCCCAGGATTGGTGGTCTCGGTTCGACAGTTAAACCTTCGCAGTCAGCCTACTCGTAATTCCGAGCTGATACTCACTCTGGCTCGAGGAGATTTGCTTTATCAGCTGCAGGATGAAAATGAAGGCTGGGCACAGGTGCGAACATTGTCCGGTCGGGAGGGGTATGTATTTTTCGATTATGTTTCATCCATCAATGATTGACCTGAAAGGATTACTTGAAATTGACAAAACTGTTTGACACCCACACCCATACCATCGTAAGCGGACACGCATTCAGCACATTGGAAGAATATGTTGCAACCTGTAAAAGACTTGGCCTTGAAGGTTTTGCCACTACGGACCATGGCCCGGCAATGATCGGGTCGGCCGATTTGATCTATTTTTATAATTTAGCCACCCTGCCGCGTCTGATTGACGGCGTTCGCATTCTCAGAGGCGTCGAGGCCAATATTATCGGTCATGACGGTTCACTTGATTTGTCGGAATCGGCGTTGAAGCGACTGGATCTCTGTATTGCCAGTTATCATGAGATCACACTGCCGCCTGCCGGTAAAGCCGAGCACACCGAAGCCTGGCTGGCTGTGATCAACAATCCGCTGGTTGATATTCTCGGTCATACGGGCCGCGGTCCATTTCTTTTTGATGTGGATACGGTATTAAAAGCCTGCAGGAAAAACAACAAAGTGCTGGAAATCAACAATCACACGTTGTCATCAGGGTTTATGCAACACAATTGTCTGGAAATCGCCCGGGCTTGCCGTCGACATGGTGTGCTGGTGGCGGTTAATAGCGACGCCCACTTTTCCGGTGATCTTGGAGAGGTAAGCGCGGCTTTGAAACTGTTGAAGGAAATTGATTTCCCCGAGGAATTGGTCATCAATCGAGATTACTCGACCTTTTCACGTTGGCTGAAAGAGCGGAAACCCTGGATTTCGGATCTGTGATCGAAGCAAATGCTTCTCTAAAGCAGCCTTTCATGGAGTTGAACCATGATGTCCGCGCGATTAAAGGGCGTAATCAAATAAAATCCGTCGGCATCCGGCTGCATGACCCGGGCGATTTCCGCGGTGGCTTCAAGGCCGGCTTCAACAGCGGCTTCACGGGTCATGTCCGGGCAGAAACGGCGCAACAGCTTAGCCGGGATGCGGATACCGGGAACTTCCTGACTTAGAAATTGTGCATTACGATAACTGACCGGAGGCAACAATCCGATTAAAACCTTGCCGCCGGCCCGACGAACCCGACGGATCAACGACAACCCGCGGGTATCGTAAACCGGCTGTGTCAAAAACAAGGTGGCGCCGGCCTCCATTTTCTTCATTGCTCTGGAAAGCTCCACTTCCGGCTTGGCAACTCCCGGATCCAGTGCTGCGGCGATCAGCATGGGATCATCGGCGAACTCATCCTGATTCATTTGTTGGATGAGTCGAATTAAGCCGAGGCTGCCAAGATTAAAGACAGGTTTTACAAAGCCTTTATACGATTCCGGTATGGCATCGCCGGTGATAGCAAGAATCTGGCGGATTCCTTCGCTGTGCGCAGCCAGCAAACTGCTGCGAAGGGCGTTGGCATTTCGATCCCGGCAGCAGATATGGGGCAAGATCGGCAGGCCGGTCTCTCTGGCCAGGCGAGAAGCGCAGCAAACCGAGTCCATTTTGACGCGGGCAAGGGGTGAATCGGTTACCGTTATGGTATCAACACCGGCCAGTTGAAGTTGGCGGGCCGCAGCAATCAGCGGTTCCATTTGGCTGGTTCGGGGTGGATTGAGCTCGACGGCGATCGTGAGTTTGTTTTGCGTCAGCCTGTCAACCAGTCGCGGATGAGCAGGAACTCGTGGCCGAATCGACGGCCGAACAGGTGTTTGAGCGAGGGTTCTCGGAGGTTCGACACCGACTAAGGCCTGGCGCAAGGCATGTATGTGCTGAGGTGTTGTGCCGCAGCAGCCACCGATGAGGCGGGTACGGCGAGTGACAAGCCCGACTGTTGTCTGGGCGAAATAGTCCGGCGATGAATCGAAAACCAACCGGTTGTTTTCTTGTTTGGGATAGCCGCTGTTGGGCATAACCGTAAGGGGCTTGCCATCCATTGGCAGGCGTTTAAGCTGCTCGGCCAGGTGCGTCGGACCCACCCCGCAATTAAAACCCCAGATATCGATTAAATCGCATGCTTGCATCACATTGGACAGATGGGAAATCGAGAGTCCTTTGCGGGTATAGCCATCGGGCGACAAGGTGAAGGACGCGATAATGACAGCAGAAGGTTTGGCATTTTTAATATATTTACAGTGCTCAAGGAATTCATCCGGATCGGCGTAAGTTTCAAAAATGAACAGTTCGGCGTCATTTTCAAGAAACGTATCGATCACGATGCGCTCGGCCGCCACAGCTGTTTCGGGAGCCAGATTGTAAGCCGGTCCGCAATCGGCGGCGACAAAGGCCAGATTGCCGGCACAGGCGCCGGCCAATTTCAGCCCGCCGGACACAACCTCTTTCAAGCCGGCCGGGTCGCTCATACCGAACAGTGCCGCTGCGGCAAATGTGTTGGTGCGCAACAAGCGTGCGCCGGCGGCCAGATATTCCTGGTGAATACGACGAATCAGTTCCGGGTTGGTGACATTGGCTCTTTCGCAGGCATCAGCATCGCGGGCGGCCA
>JAAYPL010000146.1 GCA_012519875.1 Clostridiaceae bacterium
ACAACAAGAAAGACCAGTAAAAAAACAGGGCGTAGCAGGTGATTAAACCACCAGCGTTCCTGAAACGCAAAAACGTCTTTGCCGAACAAGTAGCGCAGATCAAAAGCCAAATGATGCAAAACCATCAGCAAGAGTGCCAGTCCGCGCAGGGCATCAAGCTCAAACGCCCGTTCACCTCGCCGGCCGGAAGCGGTCGGGCCGGGCTGCCTCGCGTTGTTCAGCATCCGGAAAGCGCCGCCCCGATCGCAGTGGCAAATTTTGCCAAATCCGGCGTGACGATATGGACATCGTAAAGGTCGGAGAAAACCTGCAGGACACGTTTCCCTTGATCCAATTGGGATAAATTGCCGGTAAAAACAATGGTATTGATCTCGTGGGCGCGAGCAGCCATAACCGCAATGGTACCCACTGACTGGAAAACCAAATTCACAATGCCCAGGGCGATATCTTCCTGCGTTGCGGATTCGTCTCTTTTGCCAAAATTGGATGCCGTTGTATCCGGAGACAGACCGGGAATTTCATCTTGCGTAATATCCCGGATTTTCAGATCGACGCGTGACAGGTCGCCTTGCCCGGCCATTGCGGTAAAAAGATCGATATCCCGAATGTGGATCATGCGATCGGCCAGCCCTTGCAACGTGCCGCCGCCCACACCGGAACCGATCAGGTGTTCAACGCATGCAGGCGACGCTTTGACGAAGGCCGTACCGGTCCCCAGGCTGACGACGATGGCTTCCTTGAGGCCGGATACATACAGGCCACCCAAGCCGATGGCTTTAAATTCTTCGGTCCTGATGGTTCGAACACCCAACAGGTCGCCGCGAAGATATGAAGAACCGACTCCCGTGACCATGATTTTTTCGATTTCGTCCGGGATCAAACGATTACGGCTGAGAAATTTGCCCAACGCGCCAAAGGCAGATGCAACCGGATCGCTGGCACGCACCAGGTCCTGATCAATCAGGCCATCCTGTCTCAGGCCGATAATTTTGGTTGTGCTGCCTCCGATATCCAGGCCAATGATGATGCTCATGCCGGTACCTCCCCACCTCTGAGGTCAGAATCCGTGGCGTTGCGGCCAGTGGCAACATTATACCATATACAGTAACAATCAAAGGTCCGCCGTTCGCGATAAACGGCAGACCTTTTTTCAGTGCTTTTTTCAGCATGATTCTTGTATGGTTGGTTTAATGCGGAATGGCGGTCTGACGAATATATTCCATACTTTGATTCACAATGCCACTTTCAACCAA
This sequence comes from Clostridiaceae bacterium, assembly GCA_012519875.1. Classification (GTDB taxonomy): domain Bacteria; phylum Bacillota; class Clostridia; order Saccharofermentanales; family UBA5734; genus UBA8949. The sequence continues at coordinate 1,254 of JAAYPL010000146.1, forward strand.
TGAGATATTGCGAGGCGCAACCACAAAAATCACCGAGGAAACCGGCATGACCTTGCCATCCAGGGCATAAGCGGCACCGGTTATGAAATCGATAACCCGCTGGGCGACTTTGGTGTCAACCTTTTCAATATTGCAAATCACTGTTTTGCCGGCGCGAATATGATCGCAAGCCTGTTGCGCAGCTTCAATATCAGCCGGCTGCATGATGATCACCTGCTGGCCTCCGGTCGGTTTAAAATCAACAACTTTGTTGGACTGGGCCCTGCGGAAAACAGGTTGACGCGGCTCCTCAACCTGCACGTCGGCAATCGGGTCATCGTACTCCGTCGGTTCAAAATCGTCCTCATAATCAATTTCGTCGTGAAAATTGCCTAAGCGACTAAAAAGTTTATTCAGGATTTCAGCCATCGTAACCCCTCCAATAAGTGTCATTTGCCAAGAGAAACACTCAGCAAACCCATTATAGAGGCGGTTGGCGGTCGGCGCAATGAGCCGCAGGCAAGCGTAAAGGCGATGTAACGGTCATGAAACACTCAACGCCGCTTATCACAAATTTATTACAGGCGCTGACCGAAAATCGCGGTTCCGATCCGGACATGTGTCGCGCCACAAGCTACCGCCTGCAAAAAATCCGCGCTCATGCCCATGGAAAGCACGGTCAACGGATTGTCCTTGCCGACCTGCTCGCAAAGCTGCCGGAACAAACGCCGGGCTTGGTCAAAAATCGGCCGGGTGTTCTCCGGGTCGGCAAAAAGCGGCGCCATCGTCATCAGACCATGCAGCTTGATGCCCGGCAACCGAAGCGCCTCTTCGGCAGCCCGGGGAAGCTCCTCCACTGAAAATCCGCGCTTACTGCTTTCTTGGGCCACATTAACCTGCAGCAACAGATCCGTGACGCAGCCCGCCCTGTGGCTTCTGCGGCTGATTTCTGATAAAAGGCTCAGCGTATCGACAGAATGAATCAAGTGTGTTTTACCCAGGATGTAACGGACTTTGTTCCTTTGCAAGGTACCGATCAAATGCCAATTGGGATTGAGCCCTTTCTCGTGGCAATAATCGATTTTTTTCAAAAGCTCCTGAACCCGATTTTCGCCCAAATCAGCCAGTCCGAGCCGATTGGCGGCGGCGGCGACGGCCGGCGAGAAAGATTTGCTGACACCGATCAGTGTGATTTCCTCCGGTCGACGGCCGGCTTGCCTGGCCGCTTCCGCCAATCGAAAACGAACGGTCTCAAGACCAAGCTGTAATTGTTCATGAGGAACCGCAAAAGAGTCCGGGTTGGTCGAAAAATCCTGATTAGTCACCTATAAATTCTCCTGTGGCAATGGAATCGGGATTGGCCACCAAAATCGTCGAGACCTCCGGCCGGTATTCTTCGGTCTCTATGGCTTCGATAATGGCATACTCGCGATCCTGATCGAGAAGCCTGACTCGGCTGTTGCGCGTGTAGCCGCCACTGACAATCATGAGATCGGCTTCATTTTTTTCCTCGTCGATATTCTGCAGAGCTGTCACCGGTACTTTCAGTCCGGTGGTTGACGACACCACCAACTCACCCCTTAAGGTTCGGAGATCGGCAAGTCGTTCGATCCGGCGGTCGGTACGGAAAACAAGCAGAGTTCCGGCCGCGGTATCCTCGGAACGGATAATCCGGCAGTTTTCAATGGTCAGAGCATCGCTGGGGACAAAGATTGTCCGGATCTCTCCGATCGGAAACTGACCGGCCGAGACATCCGGCAACAAAAAAACCAGAAACTGCTGCAGACTCGAGGAAATTCGCAAAACCGGCTGGTCTTTGTCCACCGGGCCGGCGGCCAAATGGTGCCAGGAACCGGCGGTAATCAATTCATGATATTCGCCCGGGGTCAGTGTCTCCGCCCGCTCCGGGACAAGGCTGTTTTCCAGTCCATCCAGCCGGAAAGAAACAATGCCGGGTTTTTGGCAATATAAGGTACCGGCCTCCAGGCCCAGGCTTTTTTCCAAATTGGCTTTTCGGGTTTCAAGCGCCGTCAGTCGCGCGTCCCGAAAATCGATGGTCATCAGTTTGGTCGCGCGCTGTTCAAGAATCACATCGATTGATGAGGAATACCCGCTGATATTCGCCAGGCTGCCCTTGGTAACATCGGTGCGAATCAGGTTGATGATCGGCGACAAAGCCGAGGCACTTTCGGCAAAAATCGCCGATGCGCCGGCACCTTTACCGGTGTTCATGAGTTCGGTTTGCAGACGAACGATATCATCTTCACATTTTTGCAGATCAGCCAACTGACTTTCCCGGTCAGCCGGAATGACAAAAGCCAGTTTTTGACCTCGCGCCACTCTGCTTCCTTCGGCAGCCAGAGGTTTAAGCAGGCCGCCCGATGACGATGCAAAGGAAATCTCATCGCGAATGATCAGAGCCGTGCCCTCGATCGTTTGGTCGATGGTTCCGGTCTGAATAAAGATAAAGCGCGGACTGGGCCTGGCCTGGCGCATGATCGAAAGAATAAGGAGCATGGTAACCAGCATGATGGCCATGACAAATATGGATAATGAAACCGCCCTGCTTCTGGCCTTACGCCTTTCGATACGAATCAGTCGTTCAAGGGGAAGATTGGAATCCGACGGTCGGCGCGCCGAACGGGCAGCACCGGACCGGCGCGGCGCTGATTTCTGGATTCTCTGGTTCGGGCGACCTGTTTTCCTGCCGCTCATGCTGCGCTCCCGCCGATCCGCTCAACGGCCATCATGCAGGCAAGTTGGACATTTTCAAAGCATAATCCTCCTTGCAGGTAAGCGGGATAGGGCGCGCGCATGGGCCCGTCCGCTGAAAGCTCAATGGAGGCCCCTTGAACGAAAGCACCGGCGGCCATGATTACCGCATCTTGATAGCCCGGCATTGTCCAAGGCTCGGGACTGACAAAACTGTCCACCGGTGCGGCGGCCTGAATAGCCTGACAGAAGGCAATCAGGCTTTCAGGCGATTGCAATTCGATGGTTTGGACAATGTCTCCCCGCATAGCATCCGGCGCAGGATAAGTATGAAACCCGGCCAGTCGAAAGAGTGCCGAAGCAAACACGGCACCTTTCAGGCTCTCCGCCACAATATGCGGTGCCAGGTAAAACCCCTGCGCAATCAATCGGTTCAGGCCAAGGGAAGGGCCGACATGGCTGTCCAGCCCCGGGGCATTGAGCCGGGCGGCCACCTTGCGGACCAAGTCAGCACGGCCGGCGACATAACCACCGGAAGGGCAAAGACCGCCGCCGGGATTTTTAATCAGTGATCCGGCGCAAAGATCCGCTCCAACCATACAAGGTTCTCTGGTTTCGACAAATTCCCCGTAGCAGTTGTCGACAAGGACCGTTGCCCGGCTGCCGGTAGAGCGAACGGCCTGAACGATGGCGGCGATGTCCGATACCAGCAGGGATTGACGCAACGAGTAACCACGGGATTTCTGGATCAAGACGACCCGTGTTTTTTCATTAATCGCCTGTCGGATGGCATCCGGATTCGGCTGACCGACGGGTGTCAGTTCAACCTGTCGGTAGCCAACGCCAAAATCGCGCAGGGAGCCACGGTCAGCGAAATCGGAATCGGTTACGCCGATTGTTTCCAAAAGGCTGTCATAAGGGGTTCCGGTTACCGACAGCAGTTCATCGCCGGGGCGCAGCAGGCCAAAAAGGCACAGTGCCAAAGCCTGGGTTCCGGAGCTGATTTGAATTCGAACCAATGCGGCCTCGGCTCCGAATGCCGAGGCATAGGCCGACTCGATCCGGTCACGGCCAAGATCATCATAACCATAGCCCGTCGTACCGCCAAAATAACTTTCCGAAATTTCCGCTGCCTGCATGGCCGCCAGAACCCGTAATTGGTTGCTGGCCCGGTTTTGACGAATTGTGGCAAAAACCGGCTCGACGATGCGCATGGCTTGTTCGCCCAGGTCATAGACCGCCCGGCTAATACCAAAATGTTGATAATCCCTATAGATCAAACGCCATAGACCTCCTGCGCCCGCATGACGCGGAAATCAGATTCGGAAAGCAATTTCAAGACACCGGTCAGATCTTCGACACGAATGATGACAATGGCGTCTTTCGATGCCCGACCGACAAATGCATACAGGTATTCGATGGAGATCCCATTTGCGCCGAGCACTTCCACAATCGCGTTGAGGGTGCCGGGCCGATCAGAAACGGCAACAGCGATGACCTCGGTCTCACTGACCGTGAAGCCGTTTTGGGATAGGGCGGCTTGTGCCCCGTCCGGTTGATCAACGATCATGCGCAAAACACCATAATCGGTGGTTTCGGCAATGTACAAAGCGCGGATATCGATTCCGCTCTCGCAAAGCGTTCTGGTAACTTTGGCCAGAGAACCGGACTTGTTCTCCAGAAACACCGAAATCTGTTTAACCAGCATATCCAGCTCCTCCTCCCAATCCTTTTCAATCAGATTGCTAATTAAAATATCAGGTCCGGTGTAATTATAGCAGATCTGCTCGCCTGTTCACCACCAGCGCCCATGAAAATAAAAAACCCCGGGACCACAGAGTCCCAAGGGTTTCAGGGTGGTGCGGTCAATGGGACTTGAACCCATACGGTCGCCCATACGCCCCTCAAACGTACGCGTCTGCCAGTTCCGCCATGACCGCAACTTGT
>JAAYPL010000147.1 GCA_012519875.1 Clostridiaceae bacterium
GGTTGAGCTGAAAGGCCGGATTCACATCATGCTCCACAAGCCGGCCGGCGTGATCACCGCCATGGATGATCCCCGTCAGCCGACGATTGCCGGACTGATCCCCGACCGCTGCCGAACAGCAGATCTTTTTCCGGTGGGGCGGCTGGATCTTGATACCACCGGCTTGCTGCTGCTGACCAATGACGGCACGTTGGGACACCGGCTGACCGGCCCGCGATGGCAGGTCGACAAGACCTACCTTGTCACTTTCGTCGGGTCTCCTTTTGTACCGGCAGATGTTGAGCATTTCCGACAGGGCATTCAATTGGCGGACGGAACGATCTGCCGGCCGGCCGGATTGGAAATCCAAGGGGAAAACCAGGTTTTGCTAACCATCCATGAGGGCAAATTCCACCAAGTCAAACGAATGATGCTGGCAACAGGACGCGAGGTCAAAGCACTGCACAGACAGTCGATCGGGCCTCTTGTTCTGGATCATCGGTTGGCCCCCGGCGACTGTCGCGAATTGACAGCGGAGGAAACAGATCAATTGTACGCTTGGGTCGGGTTGGATCGGACTTATAATCAGTAGCTCTCGGTGGTCATGGCGGCCTCGTGCTCGGCCTGCTGCTCATGCATACGGACAAAATCAAGCATCCAATTTTTCAGGAATTGCTCGGCCTCTTCCCGAGCGCTGGCGCGAACGCCGATCGTCAGAATCTGGGTATCGCCGTAGATGCCAAGCCCCGGAGTCAGGTTCAGCGCAGTGACGTCCAGCCCCAAGATCGGTAAGCTCAAGTCAAAATTGTCGGCCGGATCGACATCGACCGGCCTTTGATCGTCGCCGGCATCAATTCGACGGCGCAGCGGCTTGACTTGATCCGGCAGTTCCGATTGCCAGGAAGTATATAATTCGGTGATGTCGTCGAAGGCTCCTTCCCGGGCATACCGATCGAAAACCAGCCGATCGCAGACAAAAACTTCATAGGAGTCACCTGCGATCAGGGTCACCATCTTCATGATGTAATTATATAAATTACTATCAGCAGGCCGGATCGCCCCGTCGGTTTCGGCGACTTGCGGACCGTCGATCGAACTTAGATCCATGGGCAGAGTGAGTACCTCGACCGATTCAAAATCGGGAAACATCTCAATGATATAATCCTCGGTATTTTTTTCCACATGGCCGTAACGGCCGAAATTCCCGACAAAAGCGATCTGAAAATCAGGTGGCTTGTTGGTGAGCATCGTATAAACAAAGTAGCCCAAAATAATCACGCCGACCAATCCCAGCAGGAAAGGCACGCGGCCATAATACCAGATATTACGCCATTGGCGACGGCTTTTGCCGAAAACCATGGTCTCAAGGCGCGGATCCCGGGGCTCCGGTTCAACGTAACGGCCGGTAAGAACGTTATAAGCCAGCGAAATTTTTTCCATTTTCCCCATGCTGGCAGAATCGGTCTGACCACGGTAACGCTTGATCAACATGGTATAGCGATTTTCAATCTCATACTGGTTCGCATCCGGGGGCAATTCGAGGATGGCCAGACACTCTTCACGCGAAAGCAAATCCATACCTCCCGACAAGAACAACTATGACCGAAGCGGTTTCATCGTCGGGAACAGCAAAACATCCCGAATGGATGCTGAATCGGTCAACAGCATAACCAGCCGATCAATACCCATGCCCATGCCTCCGGTCGGCGGCATACCGTACTCCAGGGCCACACAGAAATCCTCGTCCAGCAGGTTGGCCTCATCGTCGCCCGCCAAGCGTTTTTCCAACTGGGCGGCGAAGCGCTCCCGCTGATCAACCGGATCATTGAGCTCCGAATAAGCATTGGCATATTCACGGCCATCGATAAACAATTCAAACCGCTCGGTCAGATCCGGCCGACCGGGTTTTTTCTTGGTCAAAGGGGACACTTCAATCGGATAATCATAGATGAACGTTGGCTGCAGCAGGTTTTTCTCGCAATAGGTCTCAAAGAAAAGATTCATGACGTCGCCCCGTTTCATGACCGGCCGATAATCTTCAAGCTCTCTGGCCCGGGCCAGTTCACCGGCTACCTCATCTGTTTGGACTTGATCGAAATCGATGCCGGTATATTGCAAAATGGCCTCGGTCATCGACAAACGACGGAAAGGCGGCGTCAGATCGATCTCTTTGCCCTGATATTCAATTTTGGTCGTGCCCTGAACAGCCAGGGCCGTACGAGCAATCAGCTGCTCGGTCAAGGTCATCATCCCTTTATAGTCCGTATAAGCCTGATACAGCTCCAGCAAAGTGAATTCCGGATTGTGTTTGACGGAAAGCCCCTCATTACGGAATTGCCGGCCGATTTCATAAACCCTTTCAAATCCGCCGACGATCAATCGCTTGAGATACAACTCAGGAGCAATACGGAGAAAAAGATCAATGTCCAGAGCGTTGTGATGTGTAACAAAGGGGCGGGCAGCAGCACCACCCGGGATTTGATGCAGGATCGGCGTTTCCACTTCGATGAAATCACAAGCATCCAGTTCCTGGCGAAGGGTGCGAATGATCAGGCTTCGTTTTTCAAAAGTATCCTTGACGTCCGGATTCATGATCAGATCCAGATAGCGCTGACGGTAACGGGTCTCGGTATCTCTGAGGCCGTGATATTTTTCCGGTAACGGACGCAAAGCCTTGGCCAGCAGAACATAACCGCTGGTCTTTACGGAAATTTCCCCCCGCTGAGTCCGGAAAACCGTACCTTCAACCCCAACCAGATCACCGATATCCAGTCGTTGCCACTCGGCATAGCGATCCGCACCGAGGGCATCAATTTTCGTAAAAAGCTGGATTCTGCCACATCGATCCTGGAGGTCACAAAAACTGACTTTACCCATGCCGCGTTTGCTCATCAGTCGGCCGGCAACCGCCACCGACTGCCCTTCCAGAGCGGCAAAATCATCCAGGATGTCGCAACTGTGGCAGGTCACCGGAAACTCAACCTGCTCAAAGGGATTCTCGCCCTGACCGGCCAAGCCCTCAAGTTTGGTCAGCCGGATCCGCATTTGTTCGTTGATTTCCTGCTCAGCCGGCTGCTCGTCGGTCGCGGCAGAGCAGACCGGATCAGACTGGTCCTTAGCTTCCATCATGTCCTGTCCCCTCTCAGCCCGGTTTGGAAATCTTGACGATTTTATAGCGCAAAATCCCCGCCGGCGTACGGACATCAACAATTTCTCCCTTTTTCTTACCGACGATGGCGGCACCCACCGGGGATTCGCTGGAAATCCGATTATTGAAGATATCTTCCTCTTTGTTGCCGACCAGAACATAATTCTGCTCCTCGAGGGTTTCCTCATCACGGATCTTGACCAGCGCACCGAGGGTAACCCTGGTTTTGCTGATATCATCCTCATCAATCACTTGGGCATTTTTCAAGATGTTTTCGATTTCCATGATGCGGTGCTCATTTTCCGCCTGAGCATTTTTGGCATCGTCATACTCGGAATTTTCTGACAGGTCACCGAGGCTGCGTGCCTCCTTCAACCGTTCGGCGACATCGGCGGCAACCACTGTTTTGCGCTTTTCCAACTCCTCCTGCAGTTTTTTAATTCCTTCATATGTCATGTCGTAAACCTTTGCGGCCATCTTCTTTTCTCCTTTCGGCTTTGCCAAACCGGCTGATAAGATTACACCGGATCAGCTCCGGCGCTCGCTTTCTTTTTGAATAACATCGTGGGCGCCGCCCTCGACAATGCTGGTCGCCGAGACCACAACAAGACGCGCCTTCTCCTGCAGTTCCGGAATGGTTCTGGCACCGCAGGCACACATGGTCGATCGGATTTTAGCCATCGATATATCGAGGTTATCTTTTAATTTGCCGGCGTAAGGAACATACGAATCGACACCTTCCTCGAAGGCCATCCGGCCGCCCTCGCTGCCGGAGTCGTAGCGCTGCCAGTTACGGGCACGGTTGGATCCTTCGCCCCAGTACTCTTTGACATATACCCCATTGACCAAAAGTTTGCGGGTCGGACTTTCGTCAAAACGGGCAAAATAGCGGCCCAGCATAATGAAGTCGGCTCCCATTGCCAGAGCCAGTGTCATGTGGTAATCATGAACAATACCGCCGTCCGAACAGATCGGGACATACACGCCGGTGTTCAGATAATACTCGTCACGGGCCGCGGCCACAGCTTGAACCGCCGATGCTTGGCCGCAACCGATGCCCTTTTGTTCACGGGTGATGCAGATCGAGCCGCCGCCGATGCCAACCTTGACAAAATCGGCCCCCGCGTCGGCCAAGTAGCGAAAGCCTTCCCCGTCGACGACATTGCCGGCTCCGACCAGGACCCGATCGCCATATTGCCGGCGAATCCATTGCAGCGTGTCGTATTGCCATTCGCTGAAACCATCCGAGGAGTCAATGCACAGAATATCCGCACCGGCGGACAGCAGAGCCGGCACGCGTTCTTTGTAATCACGGGTATTGATCCCCGCGCCGACAACAAGCCGCTTATCGGGATCGAGCAATTCCATCGGGTTCTCTTTGTGTTCATCGTAATCCTTGCGGAAAACCATGGCGACCAGCTGCCCGTTCTCATTGATGATGGGCAATTGATTGATTTTATGATCCCAGATGATGTCATTGGCCTCACTGAGTGTTATGCCTTCACGAGCATAAACCAGATGGTCAAAGGGTGTCATGAATTCGCGAACCCGGGTGGTGGTCGGAACACGACTGACCCGGTAATCGCGGCTGGTCACCAGTCCGACCAGTTTACCGCCGGCGGTGCCATCGTCGGTCACGGCGATCGTTGAATGGCCGGTTCTTTGTTTGATCGCCAAAATATCGGCCAATGTCGCGTCCGGTGTTACGTTGGAATCACTGACCACAAAACCGGCTTTGTATTTTTTGACCCTGAGCACCATATCCGCCTGACCGGCGATAGGTTGTGAGCCGTAAATGAAAGACAGTCCGCCGCTGCGAGCCAGCGCAATGGCCATTCCGGCATCCGAAACCGATTGCATGATCGCCGAAACCACCGGAACATTGAGGCGCAGGCGACTGTCGGCAGAGCCCTTGCGATAGCGAACAATCGCGGTTGACAGATCAACGGCATCCGGCGTGCAGTCCCGGGTGGTCAGATTGGGCACCAGCAGATACTCGCTGAACGTACGGGATTCTTGTTCAAAAATCATGGCCATCACTCTTCCTCCCGAAAATCAAGGGTCCGTCCCGGCGCCGAACCGGCAGAACAGGACAGCTTCGATGGATACATTAAACACATCCGAGCCAGCAAGCTTCCACTCATGATAACACAATTGCCGGCTCCTCGCCGCATCGGCTTTCCTTGGAACCTTTCAAAATATTCTATGTAGAAAGGCTCTTGCTGTCAAGAATAGTTGTGCTACGTCCGGCGGGAGCGGAAAAAAACAGCGAAAGGAACCAGCAGAACCGTGGTGATAACGGCTTCCGGCAGCATATAAGTACCATTGTAAACCAAGGAATAAACCCACGGATCCATGCCGGCTTCCAGGATATTAGAGCGGTAGAAAACAACACCGGACAGCAGATGACAAATGGTGCGTCCTCCCATGGCGACCCAGATGGCGGCAATCAAACGGGGCAGGCTGATCAGGCTTAAACGGCGGAAGATGTTTTTCTGGCCGGCACGCAGACTTCTCTTGGCGGCAAACAGGCCGGCCAGGCCAAGGCAGCCGAAGGCCAACGGGTAATCCAGCACAATCGAAGCCCAGTGCGCGGTAAAGGGCGCCAACACAAATTGCAGCA
>JAAYPL010000148.1 GCA_012519875.1 Clostridiaceae bacterium
ACTCCAGACAGGACCCATCAAGAACCCTTCCAGAAAGTCCATACAACACCCCTTGATTATCAATCTTATGCTATTCTAACAGATATCGGCCGGTCGGTAAACCGAGGAAACCATCTCCTTTTTTCAGCTTTTTTCAGAGTCGGAACGGAATACGACTTATTTTCTCGATGGCCCGGCGCAACTGTTGCCAACCCGCCTGATCCAGCTGGTCGGATGTATACGATTCTTTGGATTCCCCTCGGTCAAGAGTCAACAAGATCTTTTCCGGTTGTATCGCCGGGTCAATGCGAGCGGTCTTGCCGGACGGTGAAACAGCCGCCTGTACCAAGCGTCGGATTTCGTCAACCTGCTCATCACTAAGCGTCCTGACAAAATCATTGCACCATTGCCGGCTTTCCTGCCAAATCAGCGTACCCGATTCAAAATTAATGCGAACCGTCAGCAGGCCTTTGCGATAAGCGGTTAATTCACATTCAACTGATAATATCTTATCCATGTCCGGTTGCTTTTTCACACCTGTCTTTCTTTATTTGATCCTGACGCCGACAATGACATTGCCCCGTGTTCCGACGACCAGGGTATTGCCGAAAACAGCTCCGGAGGATTCAACATTACCGGCCGGAGTCGATCCGTCGGCCTTGGTCAGCAAAATCACATCCAGCGCCGTGCCGGTCCGGCCGTCGATCAGATGCAGATTTCCACCTGAATCGGGAATAATAATGTAACCATTGCCATCTTCATCGTAGACATCAACAGGCGAGCTCCAGGAATAGGCCGGCATCTTGTATTCCCAAGCCACCGATCCGTCCCGGGTGTTGTATGCAACCACGCTGTTGCCGCTGTACGGGCCCTTGGTCATGCAGAAACTGAAAATCACTTTGCCGGCCAGCTTTTGTTTGCCGATAACGGGAGTGCCCATGGCGCCTCCATTGACATCGTCTCCGTAATTGGCGGCGTTTTTTGTCCAGCAATCGTAAAACGATTCCCAAAGAACGGCTCCGGTCAAAGCATCGAATTTGTAAACAAAGGCGCTGCCTTGGTAATTGCCGATGATCTCCTTTTGCCAGTCAACTTCAGTGGCGATGTAAAGAACAACCCGGTCGTCTTCGAGCGCCAGAACCGGTGTCACATCCGAATCATCCCCCAGATTGCGTGACCAGACCGGTTTCAGAGAATTAAGGTCAATACAGTTAATAAAGCCGGAATTGTCGCTGAAATAACCGTACCCGTCGTAGACCGCCATGGAACTTTCGACCCCGTGGTTATCAAGGCCGGGCATTTTGTAACGATAGGCAAAAAACTCCGGTGCGATGCTGATCCGGCCGGATTCACGGTCAAAGACCGTGTTCATTTTAGCCGTATAAATCAAGCCGTTTTCATTCGGATAAACCAAGCTGTCTGTCTTGGCGTCGAAAATCGGTGATGAATCACAAGCGTTCCAATTCGGCCGGTACGCGTGTTTGGCTTCGGTTCGTTTGTACAGCAGCAACGACTGGTCGATCAAATTAAAGACACGGAAGCCGATGCCATCGACATTGGGGTTTTTATCCCCTTGACCGACGTAAAGAATCGGGTATCCCCGCGGATCCAGAGAAGGAGTTCCCTTGACCGGTGCGCCGATCTTGATCGGCGGGCGTGTTGGCTGGCCGTCATCCAAGTCATAAAAATAGATGTGGCCGTCCATGGTCGCATAGATGACCTCAACCAAACCGGTCTTGGATTTTTTCTCGTCCCGAATGTTCATCAGCCGGCGGACATCCTCATCCCATTGCACGAGGAGCGGTTGTCCGGTCCAGCCGGTTCCCGTCCAGCTGAATCCCCAGGATGATGATGGCAGACTGCCGACCGGATTGGTCCAGATTTGCTCGAGGCCCGTGGCTTCCTGTTGAACCAAACCGAAGGCCGGCGCATTGCGGAAGTTGTTCCCCCGGAAGGTCAGTACACCGGGAATCTGGTTGTAATGGGCAGGATTGACCAAGGAAAAAGGTTCCGGCCGGCTGAATGAAGACACGACATTGCCCTTGTTATCAAAAACGGTGGCGGACAGGTTGCGTTCGGCCGGTGAACTGCCGGCCGCAGGTGTACCGGGGGTTTGCACTTGGATCTCACGAAGCGGCAGCAATTGGGGATTGATTGAGGCCGGAATCGGCGGCAGCGTCGGTGCCGCGGTTTCTTCCGGCGGCCGGGTCGAAGAGGTTTGCGGCGCGGCGGTCTCAGCCGTCGTGCTTCCGGGTTTGTCCGGTGACAAGAACGGCAGATACTTGATCGCCGCGATGATCAAGGTTGCGACCAAAAGCATTGCGGTCAGCACCAGCAATGGTTTGCGCAGGCCGGATGGCCGTCGAGACGAGGAACCATAACGTGAATCACGGATATACATTTTATTTTTTGGGCTCATATTATCAGCCTCATTTTCGCTTTTTCGGATTATCGTCAAATACAACAGGTATTATACCATCGAAAGACATGATCACCAATCCGTTGAATCAGGTGGCCCGCAGTCGGCCTTCATCGCTCTTCGGCATCAATTCCCCGGTTCGGACAAGGGACGGGAAACCTTGCTGGCGCAATACCTCATAGGCCATGACAGCCACCGCGTTGGCAAGGTTGAGCGAGCGGCGGCCGGCCAACATAGGGATGCGCAAACACCGCTCCGGCCGAGTCAACAGAAGCTCTTCCGCCAGACCGCGTGTTTCGGAGCCAAAAACAAGCATGACATCCGGCCCGTACTTGACATCGGAGTACACCTGACCACCTTTGGTGGTGGCATAGTAAATAGACTTGCCGCTGTCGGTATGTCGCAGCAGATCGTCCAGGCTGGCCCACAATGAGGGGTCGAGGTCGAACCAATAATCCAGCCCCGCCCGTTTCAACCGGCGATCATCAATGGCAAAGCCCAGCGGTTCAACCAAATGCAAACCGGCCCCGATCGCCACACAAGTCCGGGCAATATTCCCGGTATTCTGCGGAATTTCAGGATTGACCAAGACGATATCGATCGCCACTACTGAACACTCCTTTCGGCAAGCAATTCCGTTGCGGTTTTTTCCAGCCGCTTCAGGCGATGGTTCATACCGGATTTTCCTAACGGTGGATTCATGGTTTCACCCAATTCCCGCAAAGACAGATCGGGATTTTCCAAACGAGTCCTGGCCGCCACCTGCAGATCCTCCGGCAGCAAAGCCAGCGCGTGGGCTTCTTCCAGTCGGCGGATCAGATTCAATTGGCGGGCAGCCGTATCGGCTATACGTTGCGTATTCGCGCTGTCACAGTTGACCACACGATTGACCGAATTGCGCATTTCCTTTTCCACCCGCAGGGACTCAAAGGTCATGAAGGATCGATGAGCGCCGCTCAGCAGCAAAAAATCGGCAACATATTGGCCGTCTTTGAGATATACGACATCATGGCCGTGTCTTTGAATCCGCCCGGGTCGGATATCGAAGCCTTGCAACAGCTTTTCGGTCATTGCAGCGGCTTTCGGTCGGCGAAAAGTCAATTCCAAGTGATAAGCCGAGGTCGGCTCACTCATCGAACCGCAGGCCAAAAAAAATGCGCGAAGCATGGCCTGTTTGCAGCAAGTTTCCTGAAGGGCAATCGGATCCGGACGCTCCGGCTTCAAAGGATCGCCGAAAACAGCCTTGAGATGATCGGTGATTGCTTTGATCGTGGCCGGTTTTTTTACCGTAAGACTCACCAGTTCCCGTCCGGCTTGCCAGATTGGCTGCTCGCCGTAATGATCCTCAAGCAAACCGGCCAGTCGGGCGGCGC
>JAAYPL010000149.1 GCA_012519875.1 Clostridiaceae bacterium
CGGGGGGATTATCTGAAATGGGTGCGGTTCTATCTTCATTTCTGCAGTAAATACGGACATGTCGCGTCCGAGGCGAGGAGTCTTCCTCCTTTTCTGGAGAAGCTGAAGTCGAAGGGGCAGACGGAGGAGCAATGCGGGCAGGCGAAGAAGGCTGTGGAGCTTTATCGGACATTGCCGGCGGGATATGGAGAATGGCGGAAGGAGATAGCCCGGGAGAGTGTTGCAAAGGAGTCTCCAGGAAACTATGCAAATGGTATTTTTTCACAGGGAACAGCTGTAGATAGTGCTTCAGAACAGGGAAGTCCAACAGCAGTTTCCGTTTCATGCGCCCGGAGGTTGCATACTACCCCGCTTTTATCCGGACAAAATCTTGAAGTTCAGCTCGGGGACGAAAAATCATCCTGTAATTCTAGGGAGAAGGGGAACGCAGGCTGGCGCGACATCGAAGCGGGTCTGAAGAACGAGATAATGTTGCGTCACTATTCGCCGAAAACCTTTAAAGCTTATGCATCGTGGATGAGAGCTTTCAGTGGCTTTGTGGCCAACAAGAATCCAAGCCTCGTATCCGGTTCTGATGTAAAAGCTTTTTTGACAGACATGGCTGTAGTGAAAGGGTTTTCGGCATCGGCGCAGAACCAGGCCTTCAATGCGTTGTTGTTTCTATTCCGGCATGTTCTCAAGAGAGAGCTTGGTGATCTTTCGGACACGCCGCGTGCGAAGCGGAGCAAATATGTGCCGACAGTGCTGTCGAAAGAGGAGATTGACGAGCTGTTCTCAAACATGAAGAACCCCTATCGGCTTGTGGCTGAACTGATGTATGGACGCGGACTCAGACTGTCGGAGGCATCTAATCTGCGGTTACATAATTTCAACTTCGACACGGGAATGCTGAGTGTGCAGTTCGGCAAGGGCGGTAAATCGCGGATGATTCCATTGCCAAGGAAGATTTTTCCCGGGATAACGGAACAGCTCGATTTTGTCAAGAAGCTTCATCAGGAAGACTTGCAGAATGCCTACAATGGGGTTTTTATGCCCGGTTTATTCGATAGGAAAGCGAAGAACGCGGCGAAAGAGCTTGTCTGGCAATGGTTTTTTCCGGCGCGGAACCTGACCTTTGTCGAAAAGGAGAATGGCTACAGACGGTATCATCTTCATGAGAGCAAAATACAACTGGCGGTAAAGGATGCTTCCCGCAGGGCGGGTATTCCCAAGCGTGTATCGCCGCACACCTTGCGGCACACGTTTGCGACGCATCTGCTGCAGGCGAACTACGACATCCGCCAGATACAGCAGATGCTCGGGCACAGCGACATCCGCACGACGATGATCTACACGCACTGCATCGTGAGCGACGTAAAACCTTTGAAAAGTCCGCTGGATTTATGAAAACGGACAATGCCGAACGTGTTGTCGCCAGCAGGGTTGACGAGGTAGCCGCCGGACAGCGGCTTGATGTCTGGCTGAGCCGTCGTTTCACCTATCGCTCCCGGAGGCTGGGATATTGAAGTCAAACTTTATCTTTGGTGTTTTCGTTGAAATTACACATAGTTTTGTTTCTGTTCTAAATCGGAGTCAGATACTATAAATGATGGTTTTGGGGTTGAATTCAGCATGTTATGAATCAAGCGATTATGTTATGGTAAAACC
>JAAYPL010000194.1 GCA_012519875.1 Clostridiaceae bacterium
GACGATGCCAACAAACACGATTACGGAACAAACCCCTTCAATGACGACCTTGCGGACGCGGGCTATGAGATCACCGTCATCGACTACGGTCCGGACGGCGTGAAAGGCACCGATGATGACTTCTCCACCACGTTCAACAGTTCGTTTGTCAAGCGGAACAACAATATCATCGTCGCCGACGAGATCGACGGTGCACCGCTGCCGAATGACGGAAAAACCTGGCCGCTGAAACTCGTCGGCTCCGCCCTGACCTCGAACAAGCAGAGAGTCGGGAGCATCGATGAGATTGTGCTGACCGGGGTGCCGATTGTTGCCGATGCGACGATCTCCCTTGAGCAGGGCTGGAACTTTGTCTCGGTACCCAGGGTGCTCTCTGCCGGAAACGACAATGCCACAATCTTTGCTAACGTCAACCGGGAGAAGCACAGCATCTGGCAGTATGATGCCGCGATAAAGGACTGGAAGAGAGTGACGGAGACCGACCCGATTCTCCCGCTTGAGGGTTACTGGATCTACTCTGCCGGCAACGTGGAGGTTCCACTCCAGTTTGACACCGGCGTGATCAGGACTCCTCCAGCAAAGGCGCTTGCAAAAGGCTGGAACGCTATCGGGTTCAGCGACACCGAACCAGCCACGGCGCGCGACACCCTCCTCTCGCTTGGAGATGCGTGGACGCAGGTGATCGGGCATGACGCCAGCACACAGCGGTACGAGACATCCATCATACGGGGCGGGTCGGGCAACCACGCTGACACGCAGGAGATGCTGCCGATGAAGGGCTACTGGGTCTACCTGCGCGGTGAGAGCGAACTCGCCGCTATCGGGGCATGATGGAGCGGATCCATGGATATCAGGTATATCATATCCCTCCTCATTCTCCTCTCTCTTGCCTGCACAGCAGCCGCCCTGCCGGTGCTCCCCGATGAATTTGCCGGCAGCGTCACGCTCGACGGGAAACCCGCACCCGCGGGAACCGTCATCACCGCCAGGATCGACTGGAACGAACGCGGCTCCACAGTCACCACAAAGGCCGGGGAGTATGGCCCCCTGGATTCTCCGGGAGTCCTCGCGGTCAGGGCGACTGAAGAGGATCTCCGGCGCTCTGGTTCCCCGATCATAACCTTCTGGGTGAACGGCCACAAGGCCGATCAGGAGGTCGCGTTTACCGGGGGAGCAACCCGGCGGCTCGACCTCTCGGCTGTCACCGGAGGGGAGGACGATCAGGTGCCGGTAGCGTCCGGCAGGAATTCGTTCGCAATCGAGGGTGTCGGCATCACGGACACCGACGGGGGGCAGCAGGTCGTCATCAATAACAGGACCGTTCTGGGCGGCATCACCACCAACGAGACCGCCATCACTCTGAGCAATGTGGACGGGTGGGAGGAAGTGGTCATCTTCACCAGGGAACGACCTGCTGGAGATATGCAGCTCGCCGGCACCATCGAGAGCGTCTATGCCCGAAGCAGTCCGATCAACACCGGATCTGCCTGGGCACAGGTCGACCTTGAGATGAGCAGGCACCCCGGCTCAACCGCTCAACTCGATACGACAATCTATCAGAACCCCAAAACCGACGAACAGGAGGCATTCGAAACCGTTGTTTACCAGATGACGGGCAAGAACATCAACAGCTTTGCCTATGTCCTGAACGTACAGAAGACCAACGTCGCAAACGAAGGGGACGGTGGCATCATCAGGGCCGCAACGATCAGGATGGCGGCCGGCCCCGAATGGGTTACCAGCATGGGCGGGGTGGATAACGTCGTCATCCTGCGGCAGGCCGATGATGGTACAACGACTGGACTGGAAACGCACTGCCTCAAAGAACGCGATGCTGCCGGGAACTACATCTTTGAGGCCGTATCCCCGGGCGGCCTCTCAGCATTCGCGCTGGTTGCTACAAAAGCCCCGAGCAGCAGTACAGGAGACGGTAGCGGGTCCGGCACCACGCCTGGCGGAGGATCCTCCAAAGACCCGGGATCGCAGCTGGTCTATGACCCCAGTGCCCCCGAGGTGCATACCGGGCGCGTATCCCTTGCCACATCACCGACCGGGGTGGTGCTTGAGTCCGTGACGGTCAGGACCACTGATGAGGCCTGTGCCGTGGAGATACGGGAAGGCACCACCGCGCGCGACGCGGACGGCAACCCGCTCGGCGAGGTGACCACTACGAGGATTGCCCCAGCCGACGTTCCGGCGGCTCCGCCGGGAACGACGGTCGCTATCGCGCTCTCGTGCGGCCCTGCGGGTGCCACCTTCGACCCGCCGGCTGTCCTCACCTACGCCCTCTCCGGGGAAGAGTGGGCGAAGATCGACAAGGGTGCCACACCGAAAGTGATGTGGTACAACCCCGAGACCGGGAAGTGGCAGGATGTTCCCGCAACAGTGGACCCCGCCACACGGACGGTCACTGCAGAGGTATCGCACTTCAGCATCTATGCTCTGGCATGGGCCGTCTCAGGGACGACAGCACCAGAAACACAGGACACTCCGACCCCTGAGCAGGAAACGGCCGGGGAACCCGGGGCTGCGTTCCCGACCTGGGCGCTGGCTCTTGTCGTGGTACTGGTCGCCGCACTTGCAGCATTCCTCGTTATGAGGAAGAAGTAACCAACACCCCTTTTTCGGACATTCAAGAGTAAAACCATGGTATCAACGCACATACGAGGCTCCATTCCGCACCTGGTTGCCCTCTCGCTCTGCCTCCTGCTGGCACTGGCGGCCCCGGTTGCCGCATCCCCTACGACCGAACTCCACATCAAAAAGATCGCAGCCGATGGAGTTAGCGTCATAGACGAGAAGACGGTCGATTACCGCTGGCTTGAGGCAAACCTCCCGGTCCAGGGTGACGGCGTGACCCACTACTATCACCAGGGCCCGGTCTTTGAAGGGGATCCCTGGAACCCCGAGGAAGACACCAACGTCAAAGAGAAGGATATGGGCGCGGTGAAAGGAACCGACCTGAAAGACATCTGCGAACTCGTCGGCGGGATGGGCGAGGAGGATATCGTCATGCTCCGGGCGGCAGATGGGATGTCAAAGAGGTTCCCCTACCAGAACGTCTACGAACCGGAACCCCGGCAGGGGCCGATGGTCATCACCTGGTACCACGCTGAAGACGGATATGTTCCTGATTATCGCAGCGGAATGAGGCTGGTCTTCTTTGCAGACACATCGACCAACCCGAACGGCACCCATGTCTTCGGCGTCTGGGATATGCACGAGTGTTTCGACCCCGAATACTGGTATTTCTACAATGGTGAGTATCCAACCACCACAGGTCTCTCCGTGCAGTTTGTCAGCGAAGTCATCATCGAGAGCGAAGAAGAGGCCACCGGGAGCATTCACGTAAATTCGACCCCTTCCGGGGCCACCATCTTCATCGATGACGAAGAGACCGGTGACGTGACCCCCTGCACCATCTCCGGGATTGAGGTCGGCAGCCATTCTGTCCGGGTCGAGTTGGAGGGGTTCGTCCAGCCGGATGAAGAGTGGGTCACGGTCGATGCGAACGCTGTCACAGAGGTCGAGTTCAACCTGACTCTGGAGGCTGAATCAGGTGGCGATAGCAGTAGTGATGGCGGTGGCTCCATAAACGGGAGCATCGCCATCACTTCAGTCCCGATGAACGCGAGTATCTACCTCGACGGGAATATGACTGGGCTCTTTACCGATGCGACCCTGAAAGATGTCCCGCCCGGCGAGCATACGATCGAACTCGTGCTGCCCGGTTACCCGAATATGACCCGGACTGTCACCGTCGAGGTGGGACAATGCAGCCTCCTCGATCTGATCTTCGAGAACATTACCACAGGCAACGCCGCCACCGGGACCGGGAGGCTTGTCGTCTCTTCGGTCCCGGCGAACGCGAGCATCTACCTCGACGGAAACGCGACGGGGCTTTGGACCAACGCGACCCTGGAAGCGGTCCCGGCCGGCAGGCATACGATCGAACTTGTAGTGCCCGGCTACCAAAACACCACCAGGACCGTCACCGTCGAGGGGGGTGGGCAGACCGCCCTTAATCTGATTCTCTCCCCGGTAGATTATGAGACCGGAGCGAACACCACGGGCCGGGGTGAACCCACATCCGGGCGTCCGGCACCGAGCAACCCCATAGAGGCTTTCATCGAAGCTATCCTCACTTTCGTGGGCAGACTGTTCTCGTTCCTCGGGATGGGGGAGAGTACGATAACCCCGCTGGAGCCGGAGAGCACATCGCCCCCCAGCGAGGGTGCGATAACCCCCGTGCTGACCGATACCCCGGTGCTCTCCGAACAGACACCGGGTGAGGCGCGGAGCACAAAAAACCACTCTGGCGGACTCTACATCGACTCGTACCCCCCGGGCATGACGATCGTCGTTGACAACAAAAAACTGGTCTGGAAGACGCCCCAGACTGTCTACGGCCTCCGTGAAGGTCTGCATACCATCCGGGTCGAAGAGAGCGATTCCGATGGGAAAAGAGAAGACTCCGGCTACCAGTTTGAGGCACTCCAGGCCTGGGTCTACCCCGATGCGGTCGCACCGGTCCTCCTCGACGGCCTGACAAACCGGTACAAGAAGACCACCCGGATAGACTCAGAGACCTATCAGGGCGCGAAGTTTACGGTGAACGGAGTCTTCCCGGCCGGCACCATCCCGGGCGATGCTGCAATCGAGGGGGCAAAGTCCTGGATCACCGTCTTCTGGAACGGAACCTACCGCTCACACGCGATCCCCCCGGGCATCGCATCAGGTGAGACGTACACGGTAGAGCCGCAGAGCGAAGGTATCGTCTCGATCAGCATCCGATCAAGCCCCCCGGGTGCCCTGGTCTTCATCGACGGATTCCCCACCGACAAGGTCACGCCGTGCCGGGTGGACGGCCTCTCACCTGGCCAGCACCGGATCCTGGTCTCGATGCCCGGCTACCTCCCCGCCGAGGAGGTCATCAGGATACCAGAGGAAGCCAGAACTGGCGGCTCTATCACCTGTACGCTCCGGGAGTACCCCCATGGTGACCTCCTCGTCGAGAGTACGGTCCCGGATGCAAAGATCTACCTCTACGGTCGGTATACGGGCGAGAAAGCACCGCACACCTTCCCCGGGATGAGCATCGGCACCTACGAGGTCCGGGTCGTCTCCGAGAACGCCTCAAGGACCGTCGATGATGTGCTGGTGACGCCGGGAGGAACGACGCAGCGCACGGTGGTCCTGAAGGAGGAACGCCGGTGAGCAGATACCGAAACCTCTTCCCGGTGGTCGTGCTCCTCCTCGCCCTCCTCATCCCGGCAGCATCAGCTACCATCGTCTGGGGCCCGTACGTCACCAACACCGCCGGAGACTCGGCGATGATCACCTGGAAGACAACCGACGAGGGGCCAGGATGGGTCGAGTACGCCCCCGAGGGCGGCGAGGTCTGCCGCGTGACCTCGTCCGGGGAGGGAAGCATGCACCGCGTGCTGCTCACCGGGCTTCTACCGGCGACCACCTACCGCTACCGGGTCGGCACCGGAGATGAGACGATGGGGGACTGCAGGTTCCGGACATTCGGGGACCAGACGTTCACCTGCATCATATACGGCGACACCCGGGGGCAGAAACCCTTCTTTACGCAGGCCGAGCGGCACGGCCTGGTGGCAGAGAGGATAGCCGAAGAGGAGGATATCCTCTTTGTCATTCACACCGGCGATTTTGTCTGCGACGAGCCGGAGTGGGACGAGTTCTTCGCCGTAGCAGGGCCGGTGCTCAGGAACACAACCCTGGTACCGGTGGCAGGCAACCACGACGGGTCAGCGGAGGCCTTCTCCGCCATCTTCGGCCTCCCGCCCTACTACTCCTTCGATGCCGGCAGCCTCCACGTGACCATCCTCGACAGCAACGACCGGGCATGGGCGGATATGGAGACACAGACCGCATGGCTGGAGGAAGACCTCGCATCCCCTCTGCCCAGGAAGGTCGTGGCGTTCCACCACCCGCCGTTCAGTTCTGACCGCAAACGCCCCGGAGGGGACCTGGCGATCAGGGCCGAGTGGTGCGATATCCTCTCGCGCAGCGGTGTTGACGCCGTCTTTGGCGCGCACACCCACGCCTACGAGCGCTACCAGGCAGGCGGGACCGAGTATTTCGTTGTCGGGTGCGGCGGCGCCCCGCTCTACCCGCTCGCTGGGGAGAAACCCGGGGGGCACCAGATGAGCCACGGGGGGACTCTCGGCTACGTCAGGGCCACCGTCAGCCCGAAATCGATTGTTATGGAGATGGTAGCGGTCGCAGAGGTCACAGAGGAAGGCGAGGTGACAATGTATCCGGCAGGGACCGTCATCGATACCGTCTGTCTCCCCCAGGATACTGCACCGCCGGAGAACGTGGCTGCCGGGTGGTGGGGCGCGCCGGCAGCCCTTCTCAGCGTAGCGATGTTATTCAGACTAAGGAGATGATGATTATGCAGAAGAAACTGACATGGACGCTGCTTACGCTTCTTTGCGTGAGTATGCTGGCGGTTGCCGCATCGGCGGCGCCGACAACCGAACTGCACATTGCAAAGATCGCAAGCGACGGAGTTACCGTCATAAACGAAACAACAGTAGACTACCGCTGGATGGAGGAAAACCTCCCGGTCCTCGGGGACGGCGTAACCCACTACTACCACCAGGGGCCGGTCTTTGAGGGGGACAAGTGGGACCCCCTGGAGACAACAAACTTCAAGGACAGAGGAGCCGTGAAGGGAACAGACATCCGTGACCTCGCCGAACTGGTCGGGGGCGCCGAACCCGGGGATGAGATCATGGTCCGGGCGGCCGACGGCTACCATGTTGAGTTCACCTACCAGAACGTCTATGAGCCTGACTCCCGCCAGGGGCCCATGGGGATCTGCTGGTACAACGGTGCCGAGACAGGGGCCGGAGAGCGGCAGGGGACCGGCTACGTCCCTGACTACTACACCGGGATGCGCCTGGTCTTCTTTGCCGACAACTCAACCAACGAGGAAGGCCTCCACGTCTACGGGAACTGGGACATGCATGAGACACTCCCTGAATCGGCGCAGCACTTCTACGACCTCTACCCCTCCACCGGCGGTCTCACGGTGAAGTGGGTGGATGAGATCCGTGTCTACACCGACGGGTTCACCGGCGAGCGGGGGGCGCTTGCGGGATCCCTCAACACCCCGGAGGGGACGACGGAACCAGCGGAAACCCCGCTCTCCCTGGTGGTGACACTCACCGCGGCCCTTGGAGCAGCAGCGCTCCATGCCCGGAGAGGAGCGTGATCCTGGTGCGCCAGGCATATCTCACCCTCCTCACCCTGCTCATCATCGGTGTTGTGGCTCTCGCACCCGGATGCCTCGGCACGACAGGTGCTGACGACTACCCCGCCTGGAACCTGACGCTTGCCGGGGACCAGGAGCAGGTCCTCACCCATCCTGAGCTCAGGGCGCTCCCGGCCGTCGAGGGCTACGGCTACTCGGTCTCGACGGTGGGTATCAAGTACGGCCCGAACCGCTTCCGCGGTGTGCTCCTCGCCGATCTCGTCGAGATGGCAGGCGGAGCCGGGGGAGACGACCTGATCTATGTCTCCGCAGAAGACGGCTACCTCTGGGTCTTTGATACTGACCAGGTCAACGGAGAGGGATTCTTCACTTTCAACGAGGACCTCAAGGAGGTTGCGTCACCGCCGCTCCGCGTGATCCTGGCCTACGATCAGGACGGAAAACCGCTGGCCTACGAAGATGGCGGGCCGCTCCGCCTGGTTATCATTACCGAGAACCCCGATGTCATCACTGAAGGGAGTTCGTGGGTGAAGTGGGTCGATCGGATCGAGGTCCATAAAAAATGAAGTGCTCTGCACCCCTCGCTGTGCTCGTTCTCGCCCTCCTGGCAACATCTGCAGGCTGCACCGATACCAGCCCCGAACAAACCATCCTCACGGTGATACCGGCAGGCAGCCTCCTCTACCCACTTGAGGATATCGAGGCCGCCTTCGAGACCCAGCACCCCAAGATCGATGTCCGCATCGAGGGGCACGGAAGCATCCAGGCCATCAGGCAGGTGACAGACCTCGAAAGGGAGGTCGACGTCGTCGCGGTCGCAGACGCGTCACTGATACCGGATATGATGTACAGACCGATGGCTGAGGGAGGAGGCAATTACACCGACTGGTACGTCCCCTTTGCCGGGAACGAGTTGGTGGTCGCCTATACTAACAGGAGCGCCGGCGCAGATGAGATCACGCAGGAGAACTGGTACCAGGTTCTCGCCCGCCCGGACGTGCGGGTGGGGTTCTCAAACCCCATGCTTGACGCCTGCGGCTACCGGGCGCTGATGGTGACAGCACTTGCTGAGGAATATTACGGTGAATCCGGACTCTTTGAGGCGATCATCGGGAGCTCCTTTGACCCGCCCCTCACGGTAACCCGCGCAGATGGGATCAGAAAGATCACACTTCCGGAACGGATGAGGCCGGCAGACGAGAAGGTCGCCATCCGCGATGGGAGCATCTACCTCCTCTCGCTCCTGGACGCCGGCGGGATCGACTACGCCTTCGAGTACCGGAGTGTCGCAGAGGAGCACGGGCTCCGGTGGATTGACCTCCCGCCCCAGATCAATCTCGGTTCTGCGGAACACGCCGACGACTACCAGAAGGTGCATGTGACCCTCGGGTTCCGGCGGTTCCAGTCCATCGGGAGTGAACGGGTAGGCCAGCCGATCGTCTATGCGATAACCATCCCCGCAAACGCGCCGCACCCAGACGAAGCGAGGATGTTTGTAGACTTTGTGCTGGAAGCATTCCAGGAGGGGAGACCTGGATGGCCCGCCCCGGAGACTGCCACGGTGTACCACGCCACGGGTTAACAAACCTTTTCCGCACCGACCGCCCACATAAAGGTAGATAGGCCCGGCGGTATCGTCGTTTGCGAACGCAACTTCAGGCCGCCGGGAGCATTGGCAACCATATACCA
>JAAYPL010000150.1 GCA_012519875.1 Clostridiaceae bacterium
CATACCAGCCGGTCGACTGCCCCAGCTGCAAAGCCAGACACAAAATTGACGCGCTGGTCAACAGTTACGGTTACTCCAAAATCTGATCGCAAAGGTTCCGCAAACGGCCCTCAAACGCCGCGTCAAGTTGCAAAAGCCGCTCGTTGAAAGATGCCGCATACTCCGGAAAAACAGTGCGATAGGCTTGGCAGACAGCCGTAATCATCGGTGCGCACCAGGCATGATCAATCAGATATAACAGCGGTCGAATAAATCCATCAATGGTTTCGGTAGCGGATTTGTTGGCGATTTGTTCCGGTTTCAGCTTGATCAGGCCAAAAAGCAGGGCTGAATAACGGCTGTCTTGCTTGCATGTCAAAAAATAAAGTCTGGCGGAATCATCAAGCTCAACCTGCAAATATTCTGCGGCCTGATCGCCGGCGTCACGCATAGCATCAAGCAATACGGGGCGGTTAAAAAAAACATCCAGATCGCGTCGGATCCTTTTGAGCGGCAGTCGCCAGTTGCTGCCGGTCACATTCAAGAGCAGATTGGTCCAGACGCCAAGAAACAGATCCGCAGGCACCTTCGAGTGACGCACGGGCCGATACCGGCTCTGCCAGAACGCCTGTCTGATCCCGGCTTTTCGGCGTTCTTCGGCGGGAGCAGTCGGGTCGGCCATCAGCTGACGATCCTGTTCAAACCTTGTGTTCGGATCAATATTCATCCGTTTCACCTGCCCTATCTGTGGATGCAATGACCATTCCATTATACCAAGGGAAGAAGAATAAACAATCGTTGTCCTTACCAATGACCCAATGTACCCGAACTCTTTCCATGCGTTCCGGTTTAGTGTAGTATTATCAAAGAAAAGGCTTTGATGTTTTATCCAAAACAAAGTGTTGTCGGCAATCCTTCGGCGGGGAGGCAAATATGGATCTAAAGAAAAGAATCGAAAAATTCAAAGAACTGGAATATGAGTTTAACAAAGATTTTTACATGAAGCTGAAGGAAGAACAAACACCTCATACACTCTTTATCGGGTGCTCGGATTCCAGAGTAGATGCCGAAACCCTCTTCCAAGCTACGGCAGGGGAAATTTTTCAGGTTAGAAATATCGCGAACATCGTACCGAGGGAGGAGGAGCCGGATACCCACCCTTCGGTTGTTTCGGCCATCGAATATGCTGTTGAAATCCTTCAGGTCAAAAACATAATCGTCTGCGGTCATTCCAATTGTGGCGGCTGCGCCGCAATCAGAAAGCTGGAGATGTACAAGGAAAAACTCCCCTATACGGGGGAATGGCTTTCTCAAAGCATCTCGATATCTGATTATATCGATTATACGTACCCGGAGATGAAAGAGGAAGATAAGCTTATCATGCTTGAAAAGCTAAATGCCGTTCAACAACTGGATAATCTTATGACCTACAATTTTGTGAATCAAAAATTCGCGACAGGAGAACTGAACCTGCAGGCCTACTACTACGACATCGGAACCGGGAGCATATCCGTATATGACTACGATAGTGTTTTCTCGGACATGATACAGGAAATCACATCCAGCAGAAAGCTTTTTATCGATCAGGAAAAGAAGGAATCGTTGTTGAATTAAGTCTTGGGCACAAATCAACACTCCAAGCTATCTCTGTCCAACAAAAATCATATATGTTCATTCATGCATTTTTGCTCAATTTTATGACTTTTTTAGTAATATCTTGCAGTGGATGCACATGAAAGCAATAGTTACAAATGGCCGAGTTCGAGTTCAAAGGCAGTAATCTGAACCTCATAAGCACATCATAAAACAATAAACAGCCGTCAATACAAAAAATTGTACCAACGGCTGCGCTCCAAGTTTGGTGGGTAGTAATGGACTCGAACCATCGACCCCTTGCATGTCAAGCAAGTACTCTAACCAGCTGAGCTAACCACCCAAATGCGTGATCATTATAGCCAATCGATCCGGGCCTGTCAAGGCAAATAACCCGCCCGAAAAACCCCCGAAAAACCCCGAAGAACCAGCTGAAAAGCAATGACCGGAAGGGGAAAATCAGTTGTCCGACAGATCTTTGACAAGAAAAATCACGCCGCCCGGAAGAATGACATGCTTGCTGTCAAGGGATTTCAGAGTCTGCAAATTGACCAGCTGGCCTTTGCTGTCATAACGGCTCAAGGTTGCGCCGATAAAGGGAAGGTCGGTCATCAGGCGACATTTGACCGAGGCATCGGAAAGGTTGATCAGGACAAGGCTGAGCTGACGGTCGGACATGAATCCATATGCCAGAACTTCGGCTGTGCCGCCACGGATCTCCAGCGGAACGCCGCGGGCTGCCGCAGCGGAAATTTGCGCGGCCACTTGCCAAGGTTGCCGATTTTCCGGGCCGGAAGTGGCCGGATAGGTTAAATTGCTCAGCGTGGTTTGTACGCCGAGATCAGCCAACAGAACGGTGCTGAGCTCGGCAAGGACAGGCAACCAGATGCCATTGGGCTGTAATTGAGCGCTGCGCATCAGTTCCGGCCAGTTTTCGATCTGTTTTTCCGGATTTCTTGGAATTCGGTCATAATAGTCAATCATGGCCTCCCGAATACCGAGAGCCCGGTCGGCTCGGACCATGCCGTCCAGGTCTGTCGCGTGGAAATCGGCCGATGAGAGAACCATTCCCGCCTGGTACGTCATCCCATCAATAAAAATTAACTGGCCTTTGACCTGGCGGTAATAAGGCGATTGGCTTATGGTATCAATCATTAAATCCACAAAGTCCACCTTTAGCTGATCGCCGGTCAGAACACCGGACCGGTCGGTTATTTCGATCAGAATTCGCCCAAACCGATCAACCCAGGGAACTACAGATCCCTGCTCCATGCGCAGCTTCCCGAAAGGTTCGGAAATCGGACCCGCCAGGTATTCGATCAGGTTTAACAGCTCGGCCTGGCTGGCATAGGAATCGACAACCAACCAAGGATCAGAGCCACTGTCGAAGGTCAATTGCAACGCGGCGTGCAGGGACCCGGCGGCATGGCTTTGCCAGCCCTTTTCGGTCAAATACGACGTTTCATTACCTAAAGCATTGGCCCAGCTTGCGGTTCGCCCGATCGGCGAGCCGATCGGCATAAATCCCAGGCGGATAAATTGCGGCGCAATGCCCAAGACCCTTGTGCGCAACGAATCGGCCAGCATTTCCGGTGTTTCCGCAACCGGGCAGAGGCTGACTTGATCAATCCAGAGGCTGCCGCCGACAGCGGCAATATTGAATCGAAGTTGTGTTTCGGTCGAACCGGCCATATCGGCAGGAACAATCAGCGTGTGGCTATATTTTTCCCAAGTTGTGCCGACATTGTTAAACGTTGTTCCAATCTGGCTGAACGGCGCCGCCAGCCAGACCTGAACACTGCGGTCAGATATTCCGCTTTGCTTCATCCACAACTCCAGCCGATAAATTTCGTTTCGTTGGCCGGCAGCCGGTTCCGGCAGATCAAGGATTTGGGAAGCGATGGCTGTTGAATCGGGCCGGTTGGAATCAGCGGCAATCAATAAGGATGCTTCACCGCCACCCGGAGATGAAACGTCGGCAACCCGGCTGATGGTTCCGGTTCCAAAATGTTCCCACGGACCCGCAAATCCGGCCGGATTGCTCGTTTGTCCCAAATACTCGGACGGAACCGATAAAGCCGTTTTTTCCAAAAAAAGCAAATCGCCGGCCTGATACTGACCTTCCTTCAAGGCACTGTCAAGGGTGATTTCGGCAACCAGCTGGGCAATACCCAGCCGGCCCTGATCATCCGCGCTGAGAATTTTATCCTTGCCGGCCAAAGAAATCACCCGGCTTTGCATCCCGGTTTGAATGGCCGAGTCGAGCCAGGTCCGGCCGCCGTCATTGGAGACCGTAAATTCCCCCTCGGTGTTGAGAAAAATCCATTGTTTGTTGGACAACATGGCAACATCTTGATAATCATGCGTGTACTCCGACCGAAGCCAGAAAAACTTTTCGCCATCGTCACTATAAGCCGCTTTACCTTGCTGACCCGCGGCGATATAGCGGCCATCCCGATGGTCAATAACCCGCCAGTTTGTATCACTGTCCAGATTGCGCCGCAACCAGATCAATCCATAGCGTGAACTGATCATGGCACCGGAATCACCCACCGCAACAAAGCCGGCCGCGCCATGAACGACGTCACACAAATCGGCATCCGTGATCGAATGAAGCTCGGATACATGGTTGTCCTTCCCGCTGACCAGCGCCCCTTGATCGCCTACCGCGACAAAAAGGCCGTCCGGTCCTGAGGCAATTGAGTTGAACGCGATTCCGGGGAATATTGCGAGCAAGGACCAGTCGCGGCCGTTGTTTGACTGAAGAATATCACCGGCGGCACTGCAGGCCAAAAATCCTTGGTCATTGGCGCAAACACCCGTCAGATCGACCTCGACGCCGGATTCGATGATTTCCGGGGTCTGTCCGCTGCTGTTATACACAATCAAGCCTCGCCGCCCGACAGCCAAGGATATGTCATCTTTGCGGGTCAAGGCCAAAACCGCTGTTTTTGAGGGGCTGTCGTCGGGCAAAATAACCGGCTGAAAAACACCGACACGATTGATGCCATAGTGAAGAACGTTGGCGGTTTTTTTTAACACAAGACCATCAGGCCCGCGGGTCAGCACCCTGGCCTTGGCGCCGTCAAAAAAACCGTCACCATACAGGCCGCCGCTTGCATCTTCCGACGAAACGGTCAGAGTTGTGGCATCACCGCTATATACCGTTAAGGTCTGACGAAAAACAAGAGGTTCGAACGACGAGTCCCTAAGAATATTAGCCGATTCCGCCTCTTCCAGAGAAATCCCGCTGCCCAGGATCGCAGAGCGGCTGGAGCCCTCGCCAACATTCAATACCAAGAGTTCCTCCGGTCCCAGCTGCAAAGTAGCCAGAACGGCGATTATCCCGGAAACCAACAGAACAGCCGCCAGCGTCAAGCCGGTAACAACAAAGGTTCGTTTCCTAATCCGCCTGTAGGATCTCGTCTTGGCCATTGTCCTTCAACTCCATTGCAGATCAAAGCAGAATGATATTGTTTTGCCGACAAATCTCGTGTGCCTCTTCACGAGCGCTCATTTTGAGAGGTTTGATAATACGCTGCCGGCTCCCTGCGGTTGAGAAACAAATATGCAAAGGCCGCGGCGCCGACCAGAATAAAGCCGAATTGGGCGATGGCCAGGCCATGCAAAGCCGCCTCATTGTTTTCCAGCAAAGCCGGCAGCACACCCCCCAGAAAATTAAAGACACAGTGCATGATGACCGGCACCCGGATCGAGCGTGAAACAGCATAGGCAAAGCCCAGCAACAGACCGGGCAACAGAACATATGAGGACTGAATCGGTTGAAAATGATAGGCAGCAAAAATAACGGCCTGAATAATAATGGCTGCCCATTCCGGCATGGCTTTGCGCAGTTCACCTTGAATCACGCCGCGGAAAATCAGCTCCTCCACGATCGGCGTAACCAGACAAATACCGAAAATCAGCCAGAAATAACTGCCTTCGGTCGAGACCGCATTTATGCTGTCAAGGTATTCATTCATCCAATCACGAATCATGGGTATTTGCTCCTGAAGAGCGGTCAACAAGCCGATCCAGAGGTTGATCAGCCCTAGTGAACCGATCATAGCGGCCACGGATGCCAGAACCTGTGCCGGTTTTACCTTTTCGGTCAGATAAGCCCGTCGGTCACGACGTCTGGCCTGATGCAGATAAACCAGACAGATGGGGATAATTACAGCTCCGGATATGGTTGTGATGATCAGAATATGGGATCCCAGCAGCTGATCCAACACCTCCGGATTCTCGAAAAAATCCGACATGCTCACGCTGTTTTGGATCGCCTGAACCACAGCAAGGATTGCCATATAGGCAAACGCAACAAGATTGGATAAAACAAAATGAATGGCAAGAAAAGCAAGCGGCACCACAACCGTTCGCCAGCTGAGTCGCCTGAGCGGTTGATTGGGGTTTTGTACAGTGGCATTGGTTTCTATCACATCTCGGATTGGGCGTCTGGTTATGATCCGTCACCTCGCATTCTGGTCAATCACACTTTTGTAAGAAAGCTTCGTATTTATGAATCATACGAAGAGGATTATAGGATTCCTTTGATTTGCGCAGGCCGGGAATGCCCATATCCTCTTCTCGATTAACGAAACGAGCCTCAGGAAAGGCATGTTCCAACACCATCTTGTTGATCGCCGCATATAAGCCCGGGATGGCGGTATCGGCCTTTTCAAAATGGATGACCGCCATCTCATTGTCGACCAGTGAACCCAGGGAAAAGGCCACAAGCCGCCCCCTTGTCCGGATCGAACCTCCCCGGATGTCCAATCGGTCAAACCGGTCAAACAACTCACGGATGGCGCGATAGTCGCTTTGCAATAGATTGCGACAGTCAAAACCCTTTTCGATGCACCAGTTTTTGACCAGTTGCATGGCTTCTTTCCGATCATCCCGGCTGATGTTCCGATATTCATAATCCGGGTTCTCGCGGGAAAAATGATTAATATGGTTACGCTTGGTGCGCATCGCCTTGCCGGAAAGTGTCCGGAGACTTTCCGCATCATACAGGTAGTCGGAATAATCCGGGTTGTGGGAAACAACCGCCTGATAGCCGGGCATCGCCCGTAGGATCGGCAAAAAATGCTCATCGATATACATCAGTCGAAACGGCCATCTGCTATGGGCAAAAACCGGCCAAATTGCGTCAACGATTATTTTCAGCCGTTCCGGATCGACCGGTCCTACAGGCCAAGTTACATGCGGCGTCGTAAAAATACCGCCGTTGCTGATCAGGCACATACAATCAGCTAACCGGACTTTCTTGTAATAAAACCCGGCGTTCCAAGCCAACCGGCTGTTGAGACAATTGTCAGAAATCTCTGAGTTGTTGAACTGCTGCAACCGGGAGTATTCGATTCCGTCATCGACCGTAAAAAGGGTACACCCTTCAAAATTCATCGCATACCCCTTACAATCTGCCTGCCTCTTCAAATCGCCGGAAGAAACTCTCAAACGCCGAATCCAATTCGCGGCGATCTTTAATCGACATGAAATATTGCTCGCCGTTGGTGTGGCGAACCGAGCGGAGAATAATGATTTCCGGATCTGCGTGTTGGCCATCGTCGGGCTCATAGTTGTACATAACAACATACTCTCGGCCCCTCAGCCGAAAGGAATCAATCATTGCCATATAGTATTCGTGCCCATTGTCGATGTCCACTAAAACGGCCAGGACATCTTCTTGCTCGACTCGGTCATCACGGATTTGACTGTCAGACTCAGATCTCTTCTTCGCTGTCCTCGTCTTCATCCGTTTCTTCCTCGCAGATCCGTTCGTATTCAGCGTAGATCCGGTCATACTCCGAATCGTCAAGGCTCATCAGGCCTTCGCTGCCGTCCTCCATGGTTACCACTTTCGTGATAATCATCTCCGGTTCGGCATCTTCGTCGATGGTCACCAAAACACAATAGTGTTCGTCACCAAAAGCAAAGTCATCGGCAATAACAAAAGAGTAGTCCTCGCCGGTTTCTGTGTCGGTCATTGTGATGATGCATTCGCCGAAATCATCATCGTAGTCGCAATCATAATTGCAGTTGTCAATTTCTTCTCCAAGATGCTCCTGGCCACAATCACAGGTGTTTTTTTCTTCTTCAAACATTGCAGGCTCCTCCTGAAACGAACCGGTTGGTCAACTGGTCATCCTCTTAATCGGGATTTCTCCTCATTATATCATATCGGGGTCAGCCTTTGCGATGACTATTCAGATACTCCTGAAGGATTATCTCGGCGGCTATTTGATCGACAACAGCACGGCGCTTGGCTTGACGTACACCGGTTTCGCGCATGACGCGGGTTGCCAGCAGCGTGGTGTAACGTTCATCCAGCAAAACCGGATCCACGCCGGTTATTCGAGCCAGCTCGGCGGCAAAGCGCCGGGCGTTGCTTTCGGACCGGCTTTCCTTGCCATCGGTGCGCCTTGGCAGGCCAATGACAACACCCACCGCATGATTTTCGCGAACAATCTCGGCGATCCGCGTCAAGGTCGGGGCCATGTCCCGACCGTTCCAGTGAACGGTTTCAAGCCCGCTGGCCAGAATCCCCATCGGGTCGCTGACCGCAACCCCGATCCGGGCCTCTCCGTAATCAATACCGATCCATTTACCGGACAAGTTGCTTTTCATGTTTCATATCACCTTAATGACAAAATCTCGGCATACTGTCGCACAGTAGCCGCAAAAAATGCACCGGCTGCTGTCCGCCACCACTTTGCCTCCCTCAAGCCGCAAAGCTCGCCCACCGCAACGTTCTACGCAGGCTCCGCAGCCGGTGCACCAATCGCCGATCACCAGTCGCCTTTGGCGTGAACGCGTAGCCTGCAGCCATGCCGGATCAACCTCCTCAGCGTTAAACAAAGCTACATTCATATCAACTTCCGCCTGCGACTGCATACCGACGGCAAAAGCATCGACAAAAGTCAACCCCAGCGCATAGGAAACGGCCTCGTCAAATTCCGGCAGGAGATGGCCTCCGCCCAGCATCTTCATGCCATAAATACCCAGTCCGGCTGCATGGGCACGTTCGCAGGCCAAGGCCATTTGAGACGCCGTCCCGTCCAGCAGACCGAGTCCTCGCCGATTGAGCAACGGATGAACAACGTCGGCCTCACGATAGGGTCCCGGATCAATATCTCCCCAGACACTTGCGGAATCCGTCGAGGAATCTGCCGCTGCCGCCAGAGCCAGGACCGGTTCAACGGCATGCGTGGATAACCCTACCGCCCGAATAACACCCTTTTCCTTTTGTGTCAATAAATAGGAAAAAGCCTCCCGGTGTCCGTCCATGGTCAATACACTTTCCTGCTCATGGAGCAGAACAATATCAATCACATCCAGATCCAGCGCACGGCGCGCCTGATCCACGCTGGCCCTGGCTGATTCACTGCTCCAAGCATACGTTTTGGTACTGATGACAGGCTTGTTTGCCAACAGGCGCAAAGCCGCCCGAATGTGCGGATAAGTTTCGTAAATTTCAGCCGTATCCCAAAAATTAATACCTTTACCGAACGCATAGGCCAGCAGCTCACCACCCTCTCGGGCAGAAAAAGCAGCCTGCGCCGAACTTAATGTCAACGTACCGAAACACAGCCTTGAGACCTCAAGGCCGGTCGTTCCCAATCGGCGTTTCTCCATGTTAACGGCCTGATTCAAATATCACTGATATATTCACGAATAATATTTTCGAGCAATTCATCACGTTCCATGCGGCGGATGATTGCCCGGGCGCCTTTGTGGTTGGTGATGTATGTCGGGTCGCCTGACAGGAAATAACCGACCAGCTGGTTAACAGGATTATAGCCCTTTTCCTTCAGCGCCGCCAGCACCTCTTCCATGATTTCACGGGCCTCGCGGCTGTTGTCGATCCCCATTACAAATCGAGCCGTTTGATTATCTGTCATTCTAGCAAACACCTCCCGCTTTTTGCCGGCGATCTGCTCTCATCATATCACGAATGGTTGGCAAATGCATCATTGACAGAACAAAAATTCGCTTGTCGCTCTGATACCGGTAACCGAGACAATCTGCCCGGCAAGCAAATTCGGATTACTGGCCACCCGAACCGGTACATACTCGGGAGAATATCCTGTCATCAATCCGTCCGGGCCGGATTGTTCCAGCAAAACCTTTTGCTGTTTGCCGATTTGGCGCCGATGATATGTCAGAGCCAGAGCGTCGGACAACTCGATCATGGCCTGGCTGCGCCGGATCATTGTTTTTTTATCCACCTGTCCCGGAAAGGTCGCCGCCAACGTACCCTCACGTTTGGAATAGCGAAAAACATGCAACCGTGAAAAACCGATTTCACGACAGAATGCCAGGCTTTCCTGATGTTCTTGCTCGGTTTCACCAGGAAACCCAACGATGACATCCGTTGTCAGGCCGGGATCCGGAAAGGCCGCACGAAGCTTGCCGACAACTTCGCGATACTCCCCGGTTGTATAACGACGGTGCATCCTTTTAAGTATCGCATCGCTCCCGCTCTGCAGCGAAAGATGAAAATGCGGTAAGAGACAAGGATTTTTCTTGGCCAAGGCAACAAATTCATCGGTTATCGAACGGGGCTCCAGTGATCCCAGGCGAATCCGTTCGATACCGTCTACGGCGGCCATTTGCCCGGCCAGCTCCATGATCGTCCAGCCGGGTTGGCCCCGGTCGGCACCGTATGAGCAGATATGAATCCCGGTCAGGACAATTTCATGATAACCGGCACCGGCCAGGGCTTCGACCTCGTTAAGCGCGGCCTCTGCATCGCGGCTGCGGACACGCCCTCTGGTCAAGGGAATAACGCAATATGAGCAAAAATTATTGCAACCGTCTTCGACTTTAACATAAGCCCGGGTTTCCGATTGTTGAAAAACCGACCCGTACTCCTCGTAAGCAGTGCCGGAATCCGCGGCCCGGCCGGTCGCGCACAGGCCGGGGCCGGGGAAATAATGACATCCGCGTGCACGGAGCAAATCGCACACCTGCGCCAGAGCGTTCTGCTTCCCTCCTGTTCCGATGATCACATCAACATCCGTCAAAAACTTTTCCAGCTCACTGTAACAACCCAGAGCAACCAGGATGGCATCAGGGTTGGCTCTTCTTGCCCGATGCAGCATCTGTCGGGACTTTCGTCCGGCTTCACCGGTCACGGTACAGGTATTGATCAGATAAACTTCGGCATATTCATCGAAAGGAACAACGGTAAAACCGGCAGACGCAAACTGCTGACGCAAGGCATCCGTTTCATAATGATTGGTTTTGCAGCCCAATGTATGAAAGGCCGCACGAACGCATGACATGTCTGGACCTCGCATCTTCCGGCCGGGCTTTATCTCCCGTCCTGTTGACATTCTATCGGCAATTCCTGCACAATTCAATATAAAGAGAACGATCATAAAGGAGAAAGGTAATGCGAAAACTTACTATTCAACTTAAATCCATCAACGATGTAAAAGAGTTCGTCAGGATCGTCAATGATTTCCCCTACGATGTCGATCTGGCCTCCGGGCGCTATGTTGTTGACGCCAAATCGATCATGGGAATCTTCAGCCTGGATTTGACTCAGCCCATTGAAGTAGCCATTCATCACAATGACGGCGAGGACCTGCGCCGCAGATTGCAGGCATACATCATCTAAGCTAATTGCGCCGCCGCCGGCCCGTCGTTTTTCCGGATTTTCTCCGGCCGGTCTTTGCTTTTCCGGCTACGGATTTTTTCTTGGGGATTTTTTCTTTCGGCCGGTCGACATGAGTCAGTAATTCAAAATCAATTTGCCGCTGCTCCGCATTGGCTCGGGCAACCTGTACACGCACCTGATCGCCAATGGTAAAAGAACGATCGCCGCTTCGAGTCGCGGCTCTGAGCCGCTCTTCGTCATAAATATAGTAATCATCAAGGGAACGATACGGGATCAGACCCTCGATTGTACTGGCCAACCGAACATAAATCCCGGCAGGTCCAAACCCTGAAATAACGCCATCATAGATTTCCCCCAGCTTGTCGAGCATGTATTCGGCCATTTTTTCGGCAATGGAATCCCGCTCGATCTGCATGGCTAACCGCTCGGCCTCGGAGCTTTGTTGGGCAATCAGGGGGGTTGCCTCACGCCACGATCTCTTGATCTGTCCGGTCTTAAGGCGAGCTTTGATTACACGATGGATAAACAGATCCGGATAGCGACGAATAGGAGCGGTAAAATGGCAGTAATATTCGGAAGCCAAGCCAAAATGACCGAGATTTTGCGGCGCGTACCTGGCTTTAGCCAAGGAACGAAGCAATAGCTCGGCCAAGGCCGGGCCGTAGTTTTCATGACGCACCTGTTCCAGGACGCCGGCCAATTGACCCGGGGTAGCCGTGCCGCGAATGCGGGCTTTCACTCCGAAGACCGCCGCCATTTTTAAGAATCGCGCCAGCTTCTCCCGGTCCGGCTGCTCATGTACACGATAAATAAAAGGAACACCGGTAAAATAGAATTGCCGGGCGACATATTCATTGGCAGCAATCATAAAAGATTCAATCAGTTCATTGGCTTGACCGGTTGGATAGGGTCGTATGTCAATCGGCTTACCATCGTCCGACAGTTCAATATAAGTTTCCGGAAAATCAAAATTGATGGCGCCTCGCTGACGACGCTGGTTTTTCAATTTAATCGCCAGTTGCTGCATAAGGCCAAGATCGGAATTAAACTCAGGGAAAGGTCCGGGCGGCTGCGCGTCGCCGTGGGTCAGCACCTGCTCAACCGCTGTGTAGGTTGTACGGGCTTTGCTGCGGATAACCGATTCGACGACCTGGCCATCTTCAACAATACCATTTGCGTCAAAGGTCAGAATGACGCTCAGTGTCAACCGGTCACGCCCTGGATTGAGGCTGCAAATACCGTTGGATAAACCGGGCGGCAGCATCGGGATGACGCGGCCGACCGGGTACACACTGGTTCCCCTGCGCCTGGCTTCCTGATCCAAAGGCTTGCCGTCACCAACATAGTGTGACACATCCGCGATGTGGACGCCCAGCCGCAGACGACCACCCGGCAGTGCCTGAATGTCAATGGCATCGTCCAGATCCTTGGCGTCTTCACCATCAATGGTTATTGTCCGGCGATTGCGAAAATCATGCCGGCCGGCGGCAATCTCAGCCTCGATCTGATCAGAGGCTGGATCCCAACCCAAGGCCGCTGCTTCGGCAAGCACCACATCGGAAAATTCGGAAGGCCAAGACAATTCTGCCTGGCTCTTATTAAGTTGATTGTTCATAACGTTTCCTGTTTTCTCTTTCCCAGCCCGGTTAACGGTTACTTGGAAAAGGGGCACCGTGAGGTGCCCCAACCAATGTGAATGATTAGCCCTGATATCTCTCGGGTCAACGACCGGTCAACAGGTAGAGCACGATCGTCAGAATAGCGAAAGCGATCGCCGCTACGGTCGTAAGACGTTTTAACTTGGCATCGAGGGTCCGCCCCTTGCTTTTGCCTAAAAAAGTCTCCGCACCGCCGCCGATTATGCCCAGGCCTTTTGAATGGCCTTCCTGAAGAATAACCAACCCGATTAAGGCAAGGCAAATCAGAATGTCAATAATGGATATAATAATGGCAACAACTTCCATAAGGTACCTCCGGTAATTTGTGCTTGACCATAGCACATCCTGGCAAAAGTTGCACAGCAGTGCAAATTTTAGCACATCAAGCCGGCTTTATCAAGCTTTTTGCCTTTTCTCACGAACCAACCGAAAAAATTTATCCGCCTCGGCTGCCAGGAAAGGCACAAATGCCAGCGGGATAATAATCGCCCAATCCAACAGGCTCAAGGAGATGGTATGGAAAATCGGATCCAGGATCGGAACATAAATAACCGCCATCAACAGAGCCAAAGACAACAAGATGGCTTTGTTCAGCGTCGCGTTTGTAAACACACCGATCTTGAGAACCGGCAGGTGCTCTGAACGGGCGCTGTAGGAGCGGAAAAGCTCGGCAAGAATCAATGTAACAAAGGCAAAGGTACGTGCTCCGTTCGAGGGGCCACCGTCGATATCGCGACCGTAAATGGCAAGCCCGATCCGGAAAGCCGAAAAAGTTGAAACGAAAATGGCAACGGCTTGAATGATAATCGTCCGGATCATGGTGGAGTTCAAAATCGGCTCTTTCTGACGACGTGGCTTTTGCTCCATAATATCCGGTTCCCCTTTTTCCTGACCAAGTGCCAACGCCGGAAAGCTGTCGGTCACGAG
>JAAYPL010000151.1 GCA_012519875.1 Clostridiaceae bacterium
AAGCGATAAACCCATTAAGTATTCGTGGTCACAGAGTCAAGCAGATTTTGGACAATTACTAACATCTATTTCTGGGCACTTTAGCTTATCAGTAACAACAAACCTCAAAGCCGATTTCATGCCATGGGAAACAACTGCAAATGGTATCCCGTGGAGAGCGCTCATCATCAACGACTATCAGCTTATACATATCAAATCACTTCCATAGAACCTATCGTTCAGATCTATTAAAAAATAGCTCTCTCACCCATATTAAACGGTATAAAATTATGCTATGATTATAAGTGATTTTATTCATTTATTGCTTATTTATTGTACCACGATCTGAAATTTTTTGCAGGTTCGGGAAAAGAAGATAGAACCGGGGAGCCCAGTGGAGGCCTGAGATATGCAAACATTAAATGATTTTCAAAAGAAAAGAGATATCCTGTTCTGCTTTGACTCGGACGGTTGCGTGCTGGATG
Source organism: Clostridiaceae bacterium (assembly GCA_012519875.1). Classification (GTDB taxonomy): domain Bacteria; phylum Bacillota; class Clostridia; order Saccharofermentanales; family UBA5734; genus UBA8949. Next base: position 465 of record JAAYPL010000151.1, read on the forward strand.
CTATGGAGGTCAAGCACCGCCGTTGCCACGGGCTGTGCTTCATCCGGGAATGGGATCTGATGGATCACTTTGATGAGGTCATGGACGAGTGGTGCGAAATTAACCTGTATGAAACCACCCGCGGGGTTCACCGCTACAGGGCCCTGGTGATCATGCTGGAGCGCTTGGAAGGCCGGTTGCTGCATACCCCGGAGCTTCAGGTTTTCAAGACTTGGGTCAACACCACCCCCATGCTGACCAATGCCTCCTTGGAAACCGAAATTGCGAGGGGAGCCCAGGAGTTGTTCAAAAAGGCGCTGCGCTGGTCCTATGCTCTAAATCAGGAGATCGATAAAATTCCCATGGAGGACAAGCCACCCTACCCCGGCGTGCCGGAGAAACTGGCGGCCGTGCAGGAGAAGGTAGATGTGGGAATCGTTTCCAGCTCCAATCTGGAAGCCATTACCGGAGAATGGTCACATTTCGGCCTGCTGGATCATGTGGACTGTTTAACCAGTCAAAACGATGGCAGCAAGGCCTACTGCATTGCCCGGTTGCTCGAGAAGGGCTATGAAAAAGACAAGGTGGTTATGGTGGGAGACGCCTTTGGTGACCGGGATGCCGCCCGGGAAAACGGCGTATGGTTCTTTCCTATTCGGGTGCGGCATGAGGTGGAATCCTGGAATCAACTGCTGGAAGAAGCCCTGCCCGGAATACTCAGGGGACAGTATGATCAGACCTATCAGCAAGCACTGGATCAGGCCTTTGAGGACAGCTTTCACGGGGGTGGCTGAGAGACACCTCTGAAGCCGGTAAGCGTCTTTGTATGAAAAAGTTGTTATGCCTTGCGATGGCGACATAGATAAGGTGATTTTGTCCAAGATAGCAGAATAATCCGTACTAAAAAGGAGGACGACAAATGGTAGACTTGAAGAAAAAACCATTTTATCTGAATGAGGCGGCGATTGCCTGGGTGGAAAAAACCATATCCGGGATGAGCGAACGGGAAAAAATCGGGCAGTTGTTTGTCCACATGGTCGGAAGTCGCGACCCGGAGAACATCCGAGATGTGGTGACCACCTATCATCCCGGCGCTCTGCGCTATCCTAACGCGTCCGGTGAGGAGCTCTGGGAGCAGAACGCTGCTTTCCAGTCCCACAGCAAGGTTCCTTTGCTCATTGCAAGCAATTGCGAGGCCGGCGGAAACGGTGGGGTCAAGGGCGGCACGCCCATGGCTTGCGGTGCCGCTGTGGCCGCAGCTGACAGTCCGGAGATGGCCTATCAGGTCGGCTTGTTAGCCGCCCGGGAAGCCACGGCGGTAGGCTGCAACTGGAATTTTGCACCAATAGTGGATATCCTTTATAATTGGCGCAACACCATTGTGCAAAACAGAGCCTACAACAACAGTCCCGAGGACATTATCCGTTATGCCAATGCTTTTAGAAAGGGCGTGCGGGAGGGTGGCATGGGCGACTGCGCCAAGCACTTCCCTGGAGACGGGATGGAGGAAAACGACCAGCACCTGATGCTGGGTCTGTGCGACATAGATTGTGAAACCTGGGATCAAACCTTTGGCAAGGTCTATCAGGCACTGATCGATGATGGCGTAATGAGCATCATGGCCGGCCACATTGCTCTGCCGGCCTACCAGCGCAAGCTGGCCGGGCGTGAACTGAGCGACAGCGAGATCATGCCCGCTACCCTTTCCAAGGAACTGATCACCGACCTGCTTAAGGACAAGCTGGGCTTTAACGGCCTGGTACTCACCGATGCCAGTCACATGATCGGTTTGTGGCACCCCATGGAAAGACGCTTGCAGGTGCCCACCGCTATTGCCGCGGGTTGCGACATGTTCCTTTTCTCCAACGATCAGGAAGAAGACTTCAATTATATGCTGGAAGGCTACCGCAACGGCATCATCAGCAAGGAGCGCCTGGAGGACGCCCTGCGGCGCATCTTGGGCATGAAGGCAGCTCTGGGGCTGCACTTGAAGCAGACAGAGGGCACCTTGATGCCGGACAAAACCGGCCTGTCCATCATCGGCTGTGATGAGCACAAACAGGCCGCCCGTTCCTTTGCGGATCAGTTTATCACTCTGGTCAAGGACACCCAGAAGGCTCTACCCATCGATATTAATACCCAGAAACGCTGCAAACTGGTATTCATCGGCGGGGAAGACTCGGTGGTAGGGGGAAAATTGACCAAAGGCAACAGTGAGGAGATCAAGGCGCTGCTCACCAAAGTGTTGGAGGAAAAGGGCTTTGAGGTCTACAGTGATGACATGGAAATAAAAGGCAAGATGTCAGAGTTCAGGGCCAAGTATGATTTTGTTCTGGTGGCCTTGGATGTGGTGGGCTTTGCCCAGTACAACACGGTGCGCCTTAAGTGGGCCAAGCCCATTGACCAACCTTGGTATGTCCGGGAGCTGCCTACTGTGTTTGTATCCTTTGCCGGCACGAATATGCTCATTGACCTGACCATGAGCCGCACCTACATTAATGCCTATATGGACGGCGAACCCCAAATCCGCTCTTTTGTGGACAAACTTGTGGGGGAAAGCCCTTTTACAGGAAGGTTTAATGACAATGTCTGGTGCGGACGCTGGGATACTAGGCTCTGAGCCGGTTCATAACCCGGAGCCCTCGGGCTCCGTTTTTTTCGCTGAATCAAATTGGCTGGCCCAAAAAGCAGCCGGATGGGAGGCAACCTTGAAAAAGCCCTTCATGGATGAGAATTTTCTGCTGAACAATGACACGGCGCGCACACTCTATCATCAGCATGCCGCGAAAATGCCGATTATTGACTATCACTGCCACATTGACCCCAAGGAAATCTATGAGGACAGGATCTTCCGGGATATGACGGAAATCTGGCTGGGAGGCGATCATTATAAATGGCGTGCCCTCCGCTCTGACGGTGTAGCAGAACACTATATTACCGGAGATGCTTCTCCTTATGAAAAATTTGCGCACTGGGCCAATGTAGTTCCTCGGATGATCGGCAATCAACTCTACCATTGGACCCATCTGGAATTACAGCGTTACTTTGGCATCTTTGAGCCGCTAAGCCCATGCAGCGCACGAGCAATATGGGAAAAGAGCAATGCCTTGCTGTCCGGACTGTCTGCCCGAACCATCATAAAAAAGTCCGAAGTCAAGGCCATCTGCACCACGGATGATCCGGCAGATGACCTGAAGTGGCACCGTCTGCTGAAAGAAGATGAGAGTTTTTCCTGTCTGGTGCTACCGACCTTCCGGCCTGATAAAGCCATCAATATAGATAAGCCTGGTTTTGCGGAATATTTGTCCGGATTAGGCCAGGTCTGTGGATTTCAAATTGACGGTTTGACAACTTTGAAGAAAGCGTTGCGCAAGCGGCTGATCTTCTTCTTGGAGTCAGGTTGCCGCATTACAGATCATGGGCTGGACTATGTGATGTTTGAACAGGGATATGACGCTGACCTGGTGCTGAGGAATGCCTTGGCCGGCAAAGTTCCGACCCGGGAGCAAGCTGATGCTTTTAAGACAGATATCCTTTGTTTCCTGGCAGGCCTTTATCGGGAGCACGATATTGTGATGCAGCTGCACTTTGGCGCAGTGCGCAACAACAGTCCGAAAAATTTTCAAAAACTCGGCCCCGACTCGGGATATGATGCCATCTGGGGCACGGCGGACACAGGTTATCGCCTGGGCAAGCTGCTAGGTCATATTGAAGATCAAGTGGGATTGCCAAAGACCATTATCTATTCATTGAATCCGGCTGATGATGCGCAAATTGACGCGATGATCGCCTGCTTTCAGGATGACAGCTGCCCCGGCAAAATCCAGCACGGCAGTGCCTGGTGGTTCAATGACAGCAAAGAGGGAATGACAGCCCAGATAAAAAGCCTTGCAAACCTCTCTGTTTTGGGCAATTTTGTAGGTATGCTGACAGATTCCCGCAGCTTTTTGTCATATACCCGGCACGAGTATTTCAGGCGGATTCTATGCAATCTACTGGGAACTTGGGTAGAAAACGGAGAATACCCTGACGATATGGATACTCTAGGAAAAATGGTCGAGGATATCTGCTTCAATAATGCGGTAAACTACCTAGATCTCGAGATACCGGATTAAGAAACCCATGGTGCTTTCAACGAACCTTCTGGCAGTACTGCCTTTAAAGGTGTATAGTAAAAAGAGCGTATAACCCAAAAAGAATAAAGAATATAGTACATAAGGAGAAAGACAATGAAAATACCCTTTCATGTGGATCTGGCCGGCAAGATAACCTTGGTCACCGGGGGCAGCGGGGTGTTGGGCTCTCAGTTTTGTCGAGCTCTGGCCGCCTGCGGAGCGAAGGTCGCTATCCTTAACCGCACCCTTGAAAATGGTCAGAAACTGGCCCGGGAAATCGGTGACAACGCCATGGCTGTCTCAGCCGATGTGTTGTCCAGAGCATCCTTGGAGAAGGCCCGTGATATCATTGAAAGCAAGTGGGGGCCGGTATCCATCCTTATTAACGGTGCCGGTGGCAACAATCCCCTGGCCACTACGGATGATGAACAGTATGATCAGGCAACAACAGACGTAAAAAATTTCTTCAAGCTCGATTATGAGGGCATTCGATTTGTTTTTGATTTGAATTTTCTAGGCACCCTGTTGCCTACTCAGGTATTTGCAGAGCAAATGGCAGGTATGCCGGGGGCTTGTATCATTAACGTGTCTTCCATGGGTGCCTATCTGCCTCTCACCAAGGTTATGGCTTATTCCGGAGCCAAAGCGGCGGTCAGTAATTTCACTCAATGGCTGGCCACTTATTTTGCCAAAAGCGGCATCCGCGTGAACGCCATTGCTCCGGGTTTCTTTGTGGGCGAGCAAAATTACAGCCTGCTCTTTGATAAGAACGGACATCCTACGCCTCGGACCGAAAAGATCCTTGCCGCTACTCCTATGGGGCGCTTTGGAGAATCTGAGGAGCTTATCGGCACTCTGTTGTACTTGGTATCCCCGGAGGCCTCGGGTTTTGTCACCGGGGTGGTTATTCCTGTGGATGGCGGATACACTGCCTATTCCGGTGTGTAAAAGATGATTTGATAAAAATTAAGGAGTGATACTCGATGTATGATTTGATTACCGCCACCAGTATGGGTGTGCGGATAACACCCCCGGATCGGCAGCCGGTGGGCATAGGCAATATGTATATGATGCATTCCACAAGTGCCGAAAGCAATGTGCTCAACATCTCGGCCTCTCTGGGGTTGAAAACAAAAGTGTTCACCGCCTTTGTCAAGGACAGCCCTATCGCAGCATTCATCAAGCGGGATTTGGCCAGGCGGGGCATTGAAAGCGAGGGCCCGGAGTTCGACCAAGGAGGCCCTTGGGGATACCGTCATCAATTTAACATCGCCGACTCGGGCTATGGATTCAGAGCCCCTCGGGTTCACAACGACCGAGCCGGGGAGGTGGGCAGAGCGCTGAAGCCTGAGCATTTTGACCTGGAGAAGATATTTGCCGGGGATGGCGCAAGGATGATGCATTTCTCCGGTCTCTTTGCGGCCCTCTCCCCGGATACCGTGCGGTTGTGCCTGGCATTGGCCGAGAAAGCCAAAGTCCACGGCACCCGTATAAGTTTTGATCTGAACTACCGCGCTTCCTTTTGGAAAGGCCGTGAAAAGGAATTGCGGGAGGCCTTCCATCGCATTGCCTCGGTGTCTGATGTATTGATCGGCAACGAGGAGGACTACCAGCTTGCCTTGGGTATTGAGGGGCCTCACGCCGGTGGCCAAGATATAGATGCGCAGATTGAAGAGTTCAAGGACATGATCATGGAGGCAACCAGGGCCTACCCCGATGTGAAGGTTTTTGCTACTACCCTCAGGGAAGTATACAGTGCCAATGAACACCTTTGGGGTGCCATTCTCTACAAGGACGGCCGGTGGCATCTGGCAAAGCCCCGTAGCATCCAGGTGCTGGACCGTATCGGCGGTGGGGACGGCTTTGTGGGCGGGCTGCTGTATGGCCTGTTGAAAGACTGGGACGGGGAGAAATGCGTCCGGTTTGGCTGGGCCACCGGCGCCATGGCTACGACTATGCTAGAGGACTTCGCTTCCCCGGCGGATGAAAACCAGGTATGGAGCGTATGGCAGGGCAATGCCCGGGTTGTGCGTTGAAGGAAAGAGGAACAACGACATGAAAAAAGCAGATATCGGCTTGGTAGGCCTGGCAGTCATGGGTGAAAACCTGGTGATGAACATGGAGAGCAAAGGCTTTACTGTGGCGGTGTACAACCGTACTACCCAGAAGGTCAAGGATTTTGTCGAAGGGCGCGCCAGGGGAAAAAACATTATCGGTGCCTACAGCGTGGAAGAACTGGTGGGTGTATTGAAAAAACCCCGAAAGGTTATGCTCATGGTGAAGGCGGGACAGCCTGTGGATCATTTTATCGAACAGCTTTTGCCTCACCTGGAAAAAGGCGACATCATCATTGACGGTGGAAACAGTCATTACCCGGACACCGCCCGGCGGGTCAAGTATGTGGAAAGCAAGGGATTGCTTTACGTCGGAACCGGAGTATCCGGCGGCGAGGAAGGGGCTCTGAAGGGACCCAGCATTATGCCCGGAGGCTCTCCACAAGCCTGGCCGTACGTCAAACCCATTTTTCAGGCCATCTCCGCCCGGGTAGACGGACAGCCCTGCTGCGACTGGGTTGGGGAAGGGGGGGCAGGCCATTTTGTAAAAATGGTTCATAATGGCATTGAATACGGGGATATGCAGCTTATCGCCGAAGCCTATCTGCTCATGCGCGATATGCTGGATATGAAACCTCGTGATATGGCCCGGGTGTTCGCGGATTGGAATAAAGGGGAGCTGGATAGCTATCTGATAGAAATCACGGCGGATATTTTAGCCGCACAAGACAGCGATGGCAGTCCCCTGATTGACAAAATCATGGACACGGCCGGACAGAAGGGTACCGGCAAATGGACCGCCATTGACGCATTGGATGAAGGCGTACCTTTGACCCTGATTGCGGAGGCGGTGTTTGCCCGTGCTCTATCCTCGAACAAGGATCTTCGAGCAAAGGCCTCCGAGCTGTTGCCCGGCGGTGTATCCGCTGTTTCCATGGACAAGGAAACCTTTTTAAAGCAAATCCAACAGGCGTTGTATGCCAGTAAGATTATCTCCTATACACAGGGGTACCTTCTCATGCAGGCAGCGGCTCAAACCCACGGCTGGCATCTGAACTACGGTGGGATCGCGCTGATGTGGCGAGGCGGCTGCATCATCCGCAGCGCTTTCCTGGGTAAGATCATGGAGGCTTACAAGGCTGACCCCGATTTGGAGAATCTGTTGTTTGCCCCCTACTTTGCCCAGGCTGTGGCAGACAGTCTGCCCGCCTGGCGGGCAACGGCTTCCTCCGCCGTGCTGTCCGGCATTGCCTTGCCGGCCATGACCAGCGCCCTGGCCTATTATGATGGCCTCAGGGCTAAAAGCAGCGGTGCCAACATGATCCAGGCCCAGCGAGACTACTTCGGCGCCCACACTTATGAACGAGTGGATCAGCCGCGGGGACAGTTTTTTCACACCAATTGGACAGGAGAGGGCGGGGACACCGCGGCAGGTAACTATAATGCTTGAACAGAAGATGAATACTCTGTCGCTGTATGGGAAGACAGAGCAGGGGATCACCGGGGCAGCCATTGAGGATGCCTTGGGTTACGCCCTGCAACCTGTCAGGAACAGCTTGCGTCAGATATTGATCGTGCCGCCGGACTTCACTCGTTTTCATTCCAACGCAGGCCTTATTACTCAATTACTCTATCATATGCTTTCCCCTGCCTGTCGGGTGGATATTCTGCCGGCATTGGGCACCCATATGCCGATATCCCAAGACCAGTGGCAGGCTATGTTCGGAGACATTCCCTATGAGCGCATGCTGGTACACCGCTGGCGGGAGGATGTGGTGCCTATTGGCGAGGTGCCGGCCGGTTTTGTTCAGAAAGTCTCGGAAGGTCTGGTGAAAGAAGCCATTCCCTTTGCTATTAATCGTCATCTGCTGAATCCCGGGTACGATTTGGTGTTGTCTATTGGCCAGGTGGTGCCCCATGAGGTCATTGGCATGGCCAACCACAGTAAAAATATCTTCGTGGGCTGCGGTGGGCCGGGTATCATCAACGCAACCCATATGCTGGGAGCGGTATACGGTATGGAACGCCTCATGGGCCGTGATCACAGCCCCGTACGCAAAGTGCTGGACTATGCGGCAGAACACCTGATCGGTACCATTCCCCTTAACTACATCCTCACGGTCACCGATGCCCCCGGTGGCGTCATCCGGACTCATGGCTTGTTCATCGGGCCTCAGCGCCACTATTTTGAGAATGCAGTAGCCTTGGCCCAAGAGAAGAATATAACCTGGCTGGACAAACCCCTGAAAAAAGCCGTCGTTTACTTGGATGAACACGAGTTTGCTTCAACCTGGCTGGGAAATAAGGCGGTCTACCGCACCCGCATGGCTATTGCCGACGGGGGAGAATTGCTGGTTCTGGCCCCGGGAGTAGACAAATTCGGAGAAGACAAAGTAGTGGATACCCTTATCCGAAAATATGGATACAAGGGTCGTGAATATGTAATTGACATCCTCAAAAACGCACCTGACTTGGGGCAGAATCTTTCTGCCGCCGCGCACCTTATTCACGGCAGCAGCGACGGCCGTTTTAAAATCACCTATGCAACCCGGTATCTCAGCCGCGAAGAGGTGGAAGGTGTCGGCTTTTCCTATTTGCCCTTTGAGGAAGCCATCGTCCGTTATGCGCCTGCTAAAATGAAAGATGGCTTTAATACCATGGAGGACGGGGAGGAGATCTACTATATTTCCAATCCAGCTTTGGGCTTGTGGATTGATAAAAATCGGAAATAAATAGCCCTGTCAGTTGACTTCAAAGGCCATTTCCGTAATTTCCATGAACGCTTCGGTTTAAGAACTGCGGAAACTCGTCCCTATAAAACAACGAAAGTTAACGATAAAGACTTTTTCGGCCATATCATACTGAATGTGCACAGCGATTATAAAAAAGCCGCCCTGCTGGCTCAATGGAAGCAGGACGGCTTCTTTTGCTGTGCGGCATTGATGGAGTGGCTTCTCGACCACCCCGAATTATCTTACAAAAGGGCGAGAAGTACAAAGTTAAGAATGAATAATATTGTGGCCACCCAGAGGATCGGATGAATGTCTTTTGCCTGGCGCTTGCAGAGCTTTGTGATCACGTAGAATATAAAGCCTGCCGCGATACCATATGAGATGCTGTAGCACAGGGCCATAAATATGCCGGCAAAGAATGCTGGGATAGCTTCCGAAAGCTCAGTCCAATCGATCTCCTTAAAGGAAGACATCATCATGACTCCGACGATAACCAATGCGGGAGCTGTAGCCGCAGATGGAATCGCGCTTACAAACGTCGCAAGAAACGCACTTATTGCGAAGCATATTGAAACCACAACACTGGTGAGGCCGGTACGTCCGCCAACGGCGATGCCGGCGGCGCTCTCCACGTAGGTGGTTGTGTTGGAGGTGCCGAAGACAGCACCGATAGAGGTTGCTGTAGCATCTGCAAATAGAGCTTTATCCATTTTGGATTTGAAGCCGGCGCTGTTTTCCATTGCCTTTTCGTCTTCTTCGCTGAAGATACCCGTGCGACGGCCGGTTCCAATGAAGGTTCCGATGGTATCAAATGTGTCAGACATACTGAAAGCGAAAATCGTGATCAGAACAAGAGGGATCTTGCCGGCGTCGGAGAACAGGGATCCAAGGCCTTTGCTTGTGAATATGACACCGAAGGTCGTAGGAAGCGCTGCGCATGCGTCGGTAAAACTTATCGTGTCCGATGTTGCTGTAAGGCCCATGGGAATGCCGATAAGCGCCGTAACGATTATGCTGATCAGTATCGCGCCCTTGATTCTCAGAAGGCTGAGTACAACTGTCAGCACCAAACCGATCAGGAACAACCACAGAACGGGCTGGTTAAGGGTTGCAAGCGCCGGTACACCGGCTTCAAAATTAATGATGCCAACGTTAAGCAGTCCGATATAGGCGATGAATATGCCGATGCCTCCGCCGATGGCATTCTGCAAACTGCGCGGGATGGCCTTTATAATGTATTTGCGGATCTTGGTAACTGTTATGATGATGTTTATTACACCGCATATAAATACCATCGACAGAGCCTGCTGCCATGTAAACTGCAGTGCAAAACATACAGTATAGACGAAAAATGCGTTGAGTCCCATTCCGGGAGCCTGAGCGTAGGGCACATTTGCCACGAGACCCATTACAAGCGTGCCGATGATTGAAGCAATTATGGTAGCGAGGAATACAGCACCCCACTCCATGCCGGCTTGACTGAGAATTGACGGATTTACAACAATGATGTACGCCATAGCAAAGAATGTTGTCAAACCGGCTATGATCTCAGTAGAGACTTTCGTGCCATTTTCTTTTAGCTTGAACATTTTTCCTATCTCCTATTTTTTATTGACCATTTGCGGCACCAATATGCTCGAGAAGGGTGAAACACAAGTAATACAATAAATTCATGCACATTAAGTATTCATTGCATTTATTGTGTTTTGATCGTCGGGTAAAGGCGGTTACCCGGTAAAACCCAAAACCTATCCCGTCCATAGTTGTGCCGGAAATACCATGTTTGATTATGACAGATGATTAGACTTTATTCAATGTATTTTTATCGTTTTCACATCGTTTTCACAGAATTCAAAGAATAATATATGGATCTCATGGGAGCATTACTATAACCATTTTTTGACCACGATATTACGAAAACGGGTGTCCTCAAATTCCTCGAAACAAGCAAATAATCCAAATCAGTCTCCGATAAGGAAGATCTGATTCGGATTATATTGATTTGGTGCGAACAGCGGTACAGGACTTTTTTAAGAAATCCGATAAATCAAAATTTACAGGCAATCAATAGGCGGCATATTCCTCAAATACCTCTTGCAAAAGAATACATCGCACCCTCTATTGTGGTCGGATAGGATAAGAACACAATGATTGTTCAATCCTTTAAAATATTCTCGCAAGCGGTTTTCAGTGCAGGAATGTCGTTAGAGAGTGTATTCCAAACAGAAGGAACATCAATAGCGCCATAAGCATGGACATAGAAATTTCGAGTGTCTTTGATAATTCTCCAAGGAATAGTAACATCTTTTGCTTTAACTTCTTCCGAAAGTCGTGCGACCAGTTCGCCAATCTGAACAACACACATACAACAGGCATCTTGGAAGAGATGGTCGCTTTCGAATGCACTGAAGCTGTGGTTGTAGCGATTCAGATTGTCGGCAATGCGCTCTCAATAGGATATGATTTTTTCGAGGATGACTTTATCACGCACTTCGATAAAGCAGCACCTCCTCATATCTTACTAAACTATACTATATGCAAACAGATAATTAAAGTATTTTCATTTCATATTGTGTCAGCTTTCTAATAATCTTTCGATTTAACTTTGGAATTGCATCATCAGTTATACATGAGATGATCAAAATAATTTCCGGAATCCCCATATAATTACAAAAGAAATAACGTAGCAAGAAAGGTCAGCAAAATGAGGTCGATGGATTATTATGTTGTGATAAGTTTGAAGATACTTTCACTCGTACGCATATGGCGAGTGTTCTTACAGGATTAAGTCATTAAATTGGATGGCAAAAGCCTGCAAAATGAGGAAAAAAATAAAAGGAAAGCAGCCAGATACAACTACTTTCCGATGGTGCGGGAAACAGGACTTGAACCTGCATGACCTCCTGATCACTAGTACCTGAAACTAGCGCGTCTGCCAATTCCGCCATTCCCGCAGGTGAAACTCATCTTACAATAACAGGGGAAAAAATGCAAGGGGGCGGGTGGATGTTGTGAACACACGCACAATAACAAGCTGAGATAACATTGATGGGAATGACATCTTCAACTATAATTATCAATGGTGGGCAATTTCTCGCACTGATTCTCAAGTGTTCGTTAAAGCTTTGCCCAACAGCGGGAGTTTACCATGATGAATAAACTGGATATTTTCAAAGGATTTTTGCGCAACAAGCGAATTGCGGTCTTGGGTATCGGGATCAGTAATCGCCCGTTGATCCGATACATCTCGGATTTGGGCGGCCACATCACGGCTTTCGATAGACTACCGGCAGAGGATCCGGTCTTGCGCGAAACACGTGAGGCGTTTATTTCTGATGGGATTGACGTTAATTGGTGTACCGGACCGGATTATCTTCAGGATCTTAAGGGGTTTGATCTGATTTTTCGCACTCCGAAAATGCGCTGGGATCTGCCGCAACTACGAGCCGAACGCGAACGCGGTGCCATCATTACTTCGGAAATGGAAGTTTTCATGGAACTGTGTCCTGCCCGGATTTTCGGTGTGACCGGCAGTGACGGGAAGACCACGACCACGACATTGATCAGCCTTATGCTGCGCCAAGCCGGATATCAGGTTCATCTGGGCGGAAATATAGGGATCCCGCTGCTGGACCGGATCGATCACATCCGGCCCGAGGATATGGTTGTCCTTGAGCTGTCCAGCTTTCAATTGATGAGCATGCGGATCAGTCCGGAAGTTGCCGTTGTCACCAACGTTTCTCCCAATCACCTTGATGTGCACAAGGATTATCAGGAATATATTGACGCTAAGCGAAACATCTTGGCCTACCAACCCTTCTATGGCCGTTTGGTTCTCAATGCGGATAATTACGAAGCAAAATCATATAATTCGGATGCTCGCGGTGAGGTCATCTGGTTTTCACAACGTGACCAAAGTATTCAAACCGGCTGCCTGGCCATTGATGGCCGGCTGGTCTGGCGGCAAAAGGATCAGGAGACTCCTTTTTTGGCCGGCAACGATATCAAACTGCCCGGCCGGCATAATGTCGACAATTACCTGGCTGCCGCCGCCGCCGTATGGCCCTACGTCAAACCGGCGGATATCAGAGCCGTCGCAACGACCTTCGGTGGCGTTGAACATCGACTGGAACTGGTCCGAGAGCTGTCCGGTGTCCGTTATTACAACAGCTCGATCGACACCAGTCCGACCCGAACCAAGGCGGCGCTTCGTGCTCTGGCCGAACGAAATGAGCGTGTGGTCCTGATCGCAGGCGGCCAAGATAAGAAATGTGATTATACCGGCTTGGGAGAAGCCATTGTTACGGTTTCAGATCGCATCATTCTTTGTGGCTCCAATGCCGATCAGATCGAGAAGGTGCTGCGGCGTGAAGCGGCATTCAAGGGCGTTCGCTTCGAAGATCTGATCATTTATCGTTGTCAGGACTATGAAGATGCTGTTAACCGGGCCAAAGCTTTGGCCAGGCCCGGCGATGTTGTTGTTCTTTCACCTGCCGGTACCAGCTATGACCGGTTTCGTCATTTTGAGGAGCGGGGAAATTTGTTCAAAGATTTGGTCAACAGGCTCTCTCCGGAAGATGAATCTGATTCGGAGCAAGCGAATGAAAGACAGATCTGACTTGACCATCCGACGGATCCTTTTGGGTATTGATCAGGAGGCGATTCTTGAAGTCACTAAG
>JAAYPL010000152.1 GCA_012519875.1 Clostridiaceae bacterium
CTGAATCCCAGAATCGACGGGCTTGCCGATAGAAAAACACAATAACAAATTTGCAGGAGTAATACCATGTCCCACTTTGCAAGACTAATTCCACACTGCTTCAGGAATCTCGCTTTGCAATTAGGGCAAATTGTCAATTTCAATTTAATTTGCTGGAAAATAAGGATCAATTACTTTATAATGCATACTTACCAAGATATCAAAAATATATTTAATTATTGACAATTTAATTCGTCATGATTGAATAAAAGGGCGGTTGTACCGAACCGGCCTGAATTCGTACCACAAACAATGCTTCCTATCAATATCTGATTGTGAAAGGATCGTAATAAAATGAAAAATACGTTGTTTCCGATTTTAACCGAATATGAACAAAAATTGCCTTATTACGTTTTTGGTCTTGGTCTGGACCATGTTCAGGAACACATACTCCGGACCGACGGTTATCCCTGTCACCAATGGATCCAGTGCAGGAGCGGAGTCGGACGCTTAATCGTGGACGGAAAAGAATATACGATCGGCAAAGATCAGGGTATATTCCTGCTGCCCGATGAGACCCATGAATATTACGCCGAATCCGCCGAAGATTGGGTGGTTGACTGGATCGCCCTGACCGGCAGCGGTATCGCCGACTTTTTCCAGGATACCGCCCGGATGACCGGTTCCGGTGTTTTCTTCATTGAACAACCCGATGATGTCCGTGAAGCCATGGAAAAACTCATGGATCCGGCCCGGTCCCCCAACCCAATCAGAACAATAGATGTTTCAGCGCAGACATATGCATTCTTGATGACATTGCTCAAAAATGTTTCGGCATCAGGAGCTAAAAGCGTTATCGATCGGTACAGTCGTCTGATCCCGATTCTGAATTATATTGAGGAACATTACGCCAAAAACATTACGCTCAAAGACCTGTCCGATTTGCTCGGTGTTACGCCGCAACATCTCTGCACGCTGTTCCGCAAAACAATGAACATCCGCATTTTCGAATACATTAATCTGGTCCGCATCAAAAAAAGTAAAGAATTTCTCCTTAACAATGCTGCTGTCGCCATTCGCGATGTTGCTCATGCCAACGGCTTTGAAGACGTCAGCTATTTCTGTTACATCTTTAAACGAATCGAAAAAGCAACACCGGGCGAATTCCGCAAATTATATGTAAGATCCTGATTGATTCGCAGTATTGGGGCACATATCCCTTTATTCCCTAAAGCGCAAATATTTATGCTCTGCCGGCCATGAATTCCATGATGCGGTCTGCTGCATAGGCGCCGCCCAGAGTCTGCAGCTCGGCAGACATTTTTTCCGCATTCTTCTTATAAACAGGATTGCCGATCAGCTCCTGAATGCCGGTCTTCAGTTTTTCGGGGGTCAGCCCTTCCTTGGGAATCACGATACCCAGTCCTGCCTTAACCATGCAGGAGGCGGTGAACGCCTGCTCGTCCATCTGGGGAATCGCCAGCATGGGAACACCGTAGCAGGCAGCTTCCATGACAGAGCCGATCCCTGCGTGAGTAATAAAGAAATCCGCATTCTCCAGAACCTCCAGCTGAGGCAGGAATGGGAAGATCTTAACATTGGCAGGAATCTCACCGATCTCTTCCTTTTTCAGGGTAGAGCCCACAGAAGAAACCAGCCGCAGGTCCATGTCCTTCACAACGCCGTAGAGGATGTGGTAGAACTCAGGCCATGCGTTGAACAGGGTTCCCAGAGAAGTGTACACCAGAGGGGCATCGCCCTCGGGAGCTTCCCAAGCTCCGGAGTCCACACGTTTCATGATCTGAGGGCCGGCAAAAACAAAACTGTCGTCAAAAGTCTCGGCTGCCGGGTGGAAAGAGGCAGGCTGGGTGACGATGTTCAAATCGCCCTTGCCCTCAAAAATACCATGTACATCATAAGCGGGAGTGCCGTATTTGTCAGACAGCTCTGCAGCCAGCGCCTTGGCCCGGGCCCGGGCAGGATTGGTATCAGGATAGACCGGCCAATGGCGACACAGTGAGAACTTGTCATTGGCAGCGAAGCTGGTAAACAGCATGATCACGGGAACCTTCAGCTCTGCGGCAGCCAGACGGCCGGCAATGGCAAGGGCATCCACAATCACGGCTTCGGGCTTGTCCTGACGCAGAACTTCCATGATGGACTCGATGGTTGCTGCGCCTTCGGACAGGAAACGCAGAGGCAGTTCAGCCATCATATCGGTGGCAATGTCTCGATCTGCCTGACCGTCTTTGGTCAGAGCCGAGCGGACTTCCCTGTAGTCGGCACCGGTGGCGTCAACCATTTTCTTGTACCTAGGAACGGTAAAATACGTGACACGGTTGCCTTTTTTCACCAGCTCCGCAACCAACGGCAGAGAGGCGAGAACGTGACCGGCGGCACCCAAAGTGATCATAGCAAAATGCATATAAATTCCCCCTAGATTTCGGTTCTTCAAAGTGCAATATTTACGCATCCCAAACAGGATGTTAGAGTGACGCGCCCGGGCAAAGCCGGATTTATCTTTCGAACCACCAACTGCGCCCGACCATGGAAAGTAGGTGCTGCGGCATCTAAATAGTGATACAGCGGCTTGGGATCGCCGTTGCCAAAGCCCAGCAACTGCACGTTCTCCGATTCGGTGATGGAAACCACGCTGTCCATACAGGCGGCAGTAATACCTTTTTGATCCGAATGCGTAACCGAAATATAAAACAGGCCGTCCTTTGCCCCGACGCCGGACTCCGGTTCAGCGGTCAGGATGAACGGTTCTTCCGCTGTAGCCAGTCTAGACCTTCCAATTGCATTCCCATTTTGATAAGAGACCGCCTCCAGCACGCCCGGCCGATAGGTAGTCCGGAACCGGGCAATATACCCGGCAGCTTCTCCGGCCTTTTGAACACCCAAGCTTTCTCCGTTGCGCAGCAGCTCCACGGTATCTCCGGCCGCATAAACCTCGA
Source organism: Clostridiaceae bacterium (assembly GCA_012519875.1). GTDB lineage: Bacteria > Bacillota > Clostridia > Saccharofermentanales > UBA5734 > UBA8949. The sequence continues at coordinate 2,937 of JAAYPL010000152.1, forward strand.
CGACCACGGGTTGATTCTCCATACCGGGATACGTCCAGCAGGAAACATTGTCGCCGAGGATCCAGGGAGTTTTGATCAGGGGCTGTCCATATTTGTCCGGCCGCTGTACGGTGATGTAGGGATCCGTTCGCAATCCGAAAACCAATTCCCGCAGATAGGAGGCGGGACGGCGGAAACCGGTAATATCCAGATCACCGCAATAGGCCAGCTGGCAAGGATATTGGGCGCCAAAGCCTCCCTCGCCAAAGACGTAGGCAGGAATGCCCAGGCCGGCTTCGCCCAGATAGTCCCAACCGGTCCAAGTGAAGTCACCGATCAAGGAGGGGATTTTTTTCACCAGCGCCCAGTTCCGGGGAATTTCCGGCGGATAGGTTTCGCTTCCCACCATGATCCGATTGGGGTAGTTTGCCGCATCCGCCTCGTACCGGGAGGCCATATAGTTATAACCCACCGCATCCAACCCGGTTTCGGCATTTTCCAACAAACCGGAAATCACCGGGTGCCGCACGATCTCATCCATGTGAGCATCCAAATCGGCCATGAAGACATTGACATCTCCATCCGTTTTTTCCTGAGGTGATTGGGGGAAAATGTCCGACAGAATACTTTTTACCTGATCTCCGGCGGCAAAAACCCCGTTGATCGATACCAAACAATACCGGGTGGAATCCAACCGTCTTATCAGCCGAGCCATTTTCCGACTCAGCGTCACCCCCTGAGGTGTACCGATCTCCGGGATCTCGTTGCCCAGAGAATATAAGATCACACTAGGGTGATTGTAATTCTTTTCTACCATGGCGGTCACATCGCGGCGCCACCACCGGTCAAAAAACAGAGAATAATCGTTGTCTTTTTTAGGTCGGGTCCACATGTCAAAGGCCTCATCCATCACATACATGCCCAGTTCGTCACAGGCACGAAGCAATGCAGGGGCGGCCGGATTGTGGGCCATTCGGATGGCGTTAAAGCCGGCGTCTTTCAACTTTTTAATCCGCCGGTACTCTGCGTCATAATAAGTAGCCGCACCTAAAATGCCATGGTCATGATGGATACACGCACCACGGAGCTTGACAGACTTACCGTTGACCCGAAGGCCGTGAATACTGTCCAACATGAGGGTACGAATGCCGAAGGTTTCCTCTGTCCGGTCACATTCCGCGCCGATGTGCAACAACCGAGCTTCACAGCGGTAAAGCCGAGGAGCTTCTGCGGACCAGGACAGAGGATCCCGGATCGTTATCCGCTGGAAAACGGTCTCACGGGCACCACCCGCCAAAGATACAGGCATTTCCGCCTTTGCGGCACAGCTTCCGTCGGGCTTCAGCAGCCGAAGCTGCACCGCAACATCCCGACACAGGTACTCCCGATTGTGCAAATCTAACGCAACCGATACCGTCGCGCAGTCCGATTCCAGATGTTCTGTGGTGATCTTCAGGCTTCCGTCCGGGATGCAGACGGTTCCGCCTACAAGCAAATGAACATCCCGGTAAATACCGCTTCCCGTATACCAACGACTGTTGGGCATGGCGTTGTTCTTCACCAACACCCGCAATTCGTTTTCTTCCCCGTAACGCAGCGCATCGTTCAGCTCCGCACGAAAAACAGAATAGCCGTAAGGTTGTAATACCAAAAACCGGCCGTTCAGATACACCCGCGCATTGCAGTACACACCGTCAAAACGAAGCGAAACGGTCTTTTCTTTCCAGGCCTCGGGGGCGAAAAAGTGCTTGATATAAACATAGTTGCCCCCATCCCGGTAGCCGGTAGCGCCACCGTTGGAGCTTTCAGCATAAGAGCACCTCTCCAGCATGGCATCATGGGGAAGCGCAATCTCCCGGGCATCATCAGGAATGGACCAAACCAAGGAAAACGCATTGATTTCTTCCCAGAACTTCCAGCCCGAATTAAAATTACTGCAAATCACAGGGTATTCGCTCCGTATAACTTCATCATGTCCGCTTTATTCACAAAGAAAGAGGCACTGCCCCGGCGGACTCGGCAAAGCCTGTGTTCGGGATCGCTTTGCTCCGCGTAGAAATGGTTCAGCTTGTCTTCAATGATGGCATCGCCGGCATAGATATGCTCCACCAGGCTAATGTAGTCATCCAGATAGCCATGGGCAATGGGGGCGCCGTTATGGGCAGGCAAAAGGGTGTTCCACTGACCCTCCAAGGCCCTCAGCCGCAGCATGTTTTTATGATGCGCCCGGAGCCTGGCATCCAGATCGAATGCGTAACCGGGGATGGCTTCGGTTTCGTACATCAGCACCTGTGCACTCTCCAGTTCGTCACCCACAAACAGAAACCCGGCACCACGGTCCAGGTAAGCAAGGGAGCCGTTGGAGTGGGCGGAAATATCAATCAGTTCGATCGTGCGACCTCCCAGCTCGACTCTATCCCCATCCTTGACGATTTTACGGACATAGTCGGGAAAGGGCAGCTTGGAAACGTCAAAGGGCGACCGGTGGCAGGTAAACAGGTCCCCCTCCGAACCGGGGAGCATCAAAACCTCTTCCCATTCACCGTTGCCGCCGGAATGATCCAGATGGCCGTGCGTATTGGTCACGATGACGGGCTTGCTTGTCAGCTTTTCCACCAAAGCGCGAAGATTTCCGGCTCCCCATCCGGTGTCAATGAGCAGCGCCTTTTCGCGGCCTTCCAGCAGATACATATTCTGGGAGCCGTTCATGAAATTGATAATCCAGGTGTTTTCGTTCAGTTTCCAACTCATATAAGAGCCAAAGATTTGAATCAAATTAGGTTCCATTGCGATATCTCCTCTGCTCATTCATAGCGTCGATACCTCTTCCCGGTTTTTGTAATCCTGCACGTCCTCACCCTCTCATGGTCGCATCATACCAAAATTCATCCATCTCGCACACGGACAAAACCAACTGAAATCCGACTTTTTTTGTCTTTGTTATTGTTGTTTGAAAATAAAAATTGCCCCGGTCCGTGATGAACCGGGGCATAGGGTGTAAGGTCAGATATCTTCCTTGATAGCCGCCTGAGCAGCGGCCAGACGGGCAATGGGCACCCTGAACGGGGAGCAGGAAACATAACTGAATTTGAGCTGGTGGCAGAATTCAATGGAACCCGGATCGCCGCCATGTTCTCCGCAAATACCAAGCTTGATGCCGGGTTGCGTTTCGCGGCCGGATTCTGTGGCGATCTTCATCAACCGGCCGACACCGACCAAGTCAAGGCGGGCCGTCGGATCGTTTTCAAAGATCTTGGTCTCATAATAGGCATCGAGAATCTTTCCGGCATCGTCACGGGACAAACCATATGCCATCTGAGTCAAATCGTTGGTGCCGAAGCTGAAGAAGTCGGCTTCACGGGCGATCTCGTCGGCGGTCAGGGCGGCACGGGGAATTTCGATCATTGTGCCCACCTGATAATCAATCGCAACGCCGGATTCCTTGATGATTTGATCGGCGATCCGGACGATGACGGCTTTGACAAACTTGAATTCCTTGACATCGCAAATCAGCGGCACCATAATTTCCGGAACAACTGTATCCCCTCGTTTGGTAACCTCAATGGCCGCCTCAATGATCGCGCGGGTCTGCATTTCGGCGATTTCCGGATAGATCACGGCCAGGCGGCAACCCCGCATACCCATCATCGGGTTGAGCTCGTGCAGGCCATGGACGATGTCGGTAAGTTCTTCTGCAGAAAGTCCCAAAGATTTGGCAAGAGGCTTGATTTCATCTTCTGTCTGGGGCAGGAACTCATGCAGCGGCGGATCCAACAGGCGGATGGTGACCGGATAACCCTTCATGGCACCAAAAATATCAATGAAATCTTTGCGCTGCATAGGCAATATTTTATCCAGAGCCGCACGACGCGCTTTTTCATCTTTGGCGACGATCATTTGTCGGAAAGCAAAAATCCGGTCGGTCTCAAAGAACATGTGCTCGGTCCGGCAAAGGCCGACACCCTCGGCACCAAGCTCCAAGGCTTTCTCCACGTCGCGAACCGTGTCGGCGTTGGTGCGAATCAGCAATTGCCGTTGCTCGTCGGACCAGGCCATAATGGTGGAAAAATCATCGGAGAGACCGGCGTCAACCGTGTCGATCGAACCGGCGTAAACCGAGCCGGACGTGCCGTCGAGAGATATCCAGTCGCCTTCATTGAAACGTTTGCCGTCTTTGGCGATAAAGAATTTCTGTCTTTCATTGATCTGGATTTCGGAACAGCCGGAGACGCAGCATTTGCCCATGCCGCGGGCCACAACGGCAGCATGTGAGGTCATGCCGCCCCGGCCAGTCAGGATGCCTTGAGCAACGTCCATGCCCTGAATATCTTCCGGAGAGGTCTCCAGCCGAACCAAAACGACCTTTTCGCCACGTCCGTCAGCCGCGGTGGCATCATCGGCATCGAAATATATCCGGCCGCTGGCGGCACCCGGTGAAGCCGGCAGGCCCTTGGCAATCGGCGTGGCGGCTTTGAGGGCTTCCGGCCGGAAAGTCGGATGCAGGAGGGCATCAAGCTGCTTGGGATCGATTTTCATCAAGGCTTCCTTTTTGGAGATCATGCCTTCGGCAACGAGGTCGACGGCTATTTTCAGGGCTGCGGCCGCTGTGCGCTTGCCGTTGCGAGTCTGCAGCATGAACAGTTTCCCCTTTTCAATGGTAAACTCCATGTCCTGCATGTCTTTATAGTGCTTCTCCAGTTTTTCGGCGTATTGGAAAAACTGTTCATAAACTTCAGGCATGACCATGCGCAATTGATCGATGGTTTGCGGCGTGCGGATACCGGCGACCACATCCTCGCCCTGGGCATTCATGAGAAATTCGCCGTA
>JAAYPL010000021.1 GCA_012519875.1 Clostridiaceae bacterium
ATATTATCATCGTGACGACGGCCAAAACCGATGAAGAAGCCCGCGAGCTTCTTAAGCAACTCGGCATGCCGTTTGCCAGGTAAGCGGGAGGAACGGAAATGGCGAAAAAATCACTTATTCTTAAACAGCAGAAACCGCCCAAGTACAGTACACGCGCCTACAACCGCTGCCAGCTCTGCGGTCGGCCCCGTTCTGTTCTTCGGAAGTTTGGCATCTGCCGTCTGTGTTTCAGAGAATTGGCCTACAAGGGGCAAATACCCGGTGTTCGCAAGGCCAGTTGGTAAGCACGGCGTCAGGAAGGAGGAAGTCACATGCAGATTTCAGATACCATTGCAGATATGCTCACGAGAATCCGCAATGCCGGCACAGCCGGACATCCCAGCTGTGAAATCCCGGCATCAAACATCAAGAAGGCCATTGCGCAGATTTTGCTCGAAGAGGGCTACGTCAATCGTGTTGACCAGATCCAGGATGGGGTGCAGGGGAAAATCAAAATCACATTAAAGTATGCGGCCCAAAAGCCGGTCATTACGGGCATCAAGCGCATCTCACGGCCGGGACTTCGGGTCTATGCCGATAAGGAGAATCTGCCGAAGGTTCTCGGCGGCCTCGGGATCGCGATTGTTTCCACATCCAAAGGTGTCATGACCGAGAAAAAAGCCAGACAGCTCGGTGTCGGCGGCGAAGTACTTGCCTATGTCTGGTAACAGAACACTCTGAAATGGGTGGTTTTCTTGAACCGCCCGCAATCTTAAGAGCAGGAGGAACGGACAATGTCCAGAATCGGAAAAATGCCGATTGAGATCCCGGCCGGGGTCGAAGTCACAGTCGATGGGAAAATGGTCACCGTCAAGTCCGGCCAGACCCTTTTGACCCAGCAGTTCCACAAAGACATGGATGTCACTGTGGAAAATCGGACAATAAAGGTCAATCGTCCGAGTGATAGTAAAACACACAAGGCGCTTCATGGCCTGACTCGCTCCCTGATCAACAATATGGTGGAGGGCGTGTCCAAAGGTTTCAGCAAAAATCTCGACATCAGCGGTGTTGGCTACAGAGCTCAAAAGCAAGGCAACAAGCTGGTCCTGAATCTTGGGTTTTCACATCCTGTTGAAATGATCGAACCGGAGGGCATTACCTTGGAGGTTCCGTCACCAAACAAGATCATCGTCAAGGGAGCCGACAAGCAGCTTGTCGGCGAAACCGCAGCCAAGATTCGCGCATTCCGTCTGCCGGACGCGTATAAGGGCAAGGGAATCAAATATGACTTCGAAATGCTCAGGCTCAAGGAAGGCAAGGCCGGCGCCAAGGGCGGCAGATAATAGAAAGGGTGAGACCTCATGATCAAAAAACCTTGCAAAAATAAAGTTCGTAAGCGCAAGCATCTCCGCGTCCGCAAGAAGATCAGCGGCACACCTGAGCGGCCCAGGCTCTGTGTTTTCCGGAGCAATTTGCATATTTATGCTCAGGCGATTGATGATGTGAATGGTGACACATTAGTCAGCGCTTCAACACTGGATCAGGAAATCAGAGAAAAGAATCGTTTTGGCGGCAACGTCGAGAGTGCGTCGGAAGTCGGTAAGCTGATTGCCGCGCGCGCGCTGGCCAAGGGCATCGAAACCGTTGTGTTCGACCGCGGCGGTTACATCTACCATGGCCGGGTTGCGGCGCTGGCAACAGCAGCTCGTGAAGCCGGACTGAATTTCTAATCAGGGAGGAAATGTCATGCGCATCGATCCAAACACGCTCGATTTAAAAGAGAGAGTTATCCATATTGGCCGTGTATCCAAAACCGTTAAGGGCGGACGTAATTTTCGTTTTGCCGCACTGGTTGTTGTCGGTGATGAGAACGGCCACGTAGGTAAGGGGCTCGGCAAAGCGGCTGAAATTCCCGATGCCATTCGCAAAGGGATTGAAAAGGCTAAGAAAAATATCATTCAGGTACCGTTGGCCGAAAGCACGATTCCTCATGAGACGATCGGACGTTTCGGTGCCGGCAGAGTGATTTTGAAGCCTGCCGTAGCCGGTACCGGCGTCATCGCCGGAGGTCCGGCCCGTGCTGTTCTCGAATTAGCCGGAGTCAAGGACATCCGCACAAAATCCCTTGGCACCAATAATCCGAACAACGTGGTTAACGCGACCATTGCCGGATTGAAGAGTCTGATGTCCCCTGAACAGGTTGCCAGACTGCGGGGAAAACCCGTTGAAGAGATTCTGTAAAGGAGGGCTGGTAAATGGCCAGAGTCATTATTACTCAAATCAAAAGCACCAACAATGCCAACAAGAACCATATCGCCACGATCAGAGCCCTCGGGCTGAAAAAGATCGGCCAGACCGTTGAACATGAGGCGACCCCTTCCATTATGGGTATGGTTCGCCGGGTTGCGCATCTGGTTCGTTGCGAAGAAGTTTAAGGAGGCGTCCAGATATGAAAATCAACGAGATCAAATCATCTCCGGGAGCTCGTCAACCGGCCTTTCGTAAAGGCCGGGGCGTCGGAACCGGTAATGGTAAGACCGCGGGACGCGGCCACAAAGGACAAAAGGCGCGTTCCGGCGGCGGTGTCCGTCCGGGCTTTGAAGGCGGCCAGATGCCCATTTATCGCCGCTTGCCGAAGCGTGGTTTCAACAACAAACGCTTTGCCGCTCACTATATCGAGATCAACGTTGGTGATCTTGAGTGCTTCGAGGATGGAGCAACAGTGGATGCAGCCGAACTCAAAGCCAGGGGAATGATTTCTCTGCCGAAGGTCAATGACGGCATCAAAATTCTTGGCAACGGTGAACTTACGAAAAAGCTGACCGTCAAGGCTAATGCCTTTACAGCCATGGCTAAAGAGAAAATCGTCAAGGCCGGAGGCGCAACCGAGGAGGTATAAGCATGGGCCTATTCGAAACTATCAAAAATGCTTTTCGGATCCCCGACCTTCGCAAGAAGATGCTGTTCACACTTATGATGCTGGTGATTTACCGGATTGGCGTTGCCATTCCGGTTCCCGGTGTTGATTCGGCAGCTTTTGCCAACCTGATCAACCAGCTGGGCCAGCTGGGTAGTTTTCTGGATATCATTTCCGGAGGCGCTTTTGCTCAGGTTTCCGTCTTCTCCATGGGCATTACGCCGTACATCAACGCCTCCATCATTATGCAGCTGCTGACCGTGGCCATTCCGGCGTTGGAGCGACTGCAAAAAGAAGGCGAAACCGGCCGCAAGAAAATCCAGCAGTATGTTCGTTATGTGACCGTGATTTTGGCTTTGGTTCAAGCCACGGCGTATTGGTATACCACGCGCTTGGCCGGTTCCAGCAAATTGCCGCCGGCGTTGAATGCCATCATGATCATTCTCAGCTTCACAGCCGGTACGGCATTTATCATGTGGATAGGCGAGCAGATTAACGAGTCCGGTATCGGCAACGGCATTTCCCTCATCATTTTTGCCGGAATTGTCGCCCGTGGGCCGCAAGCCGTCCAACTCTTGTTTATGTACACGCAGCAATGGACCCTGACCAAAAATATCATAGCTTCGTTGGCGGCAACCATCGGCGTTATTTTGGTTTTCGTTTTGATTATTACGCTGGTGGTTTTTGTCCAGCTGGCCGAACGGCGAATCCCGATCCAATACGCCAAAAAAGTCGTCGGGCGCAAAATGTACGGCGGTCAAAGCACCTACCTGCCGATCAAGGTCAATCAGGCGGGTGTTCTGCCGGTTATCTTTGCCATCTCGATCATTTCACTGCCGCCAACCATTGTTAATCTGTTTGGATCCACCGGACCGGTTGCCAAGTGGCTGGCCAACTTCACCGGCAACCCGTTCTATTATATCCTTTACGCCCTTTTGATCATCGGCTTCACCTTCTTTTACTCGATGATTCAATTCAATCCGATCGAAGTGGCCAACAATCTCCAAAAAAACGGAGGGTTCATCCCTGGTTATCGGCCAGGCCGAGCGACATCCGACTTTATCCACAAGACCAGCAAACGGCTAAACTGGTTTGATGCCCTCTTCCTGGTTGTTATCGTTCTCTTCCCTACTTTCATGAGTGCGGTCACCGGGGCTCAGGGAATTTGGTTCGGCGGCACGGCCATATTGATTTTGGTCGGTGTGGCGATTGATCTGGTCAACCAGCTCGAATCACAGATGGTCATGCGCCATTACAAGGGCTTCCTTGATTGAATTTTGGTTTTGTGTACGGAAACGAGGGTATTCGGCCGGGAACGGCGAATGCTCTCGTTCCGGTTCGTAGGAGAAACAGCGGCATGATGAACATTGTCCTGCTCGGTCCGCCCGGTTCAGGTAAAGGCACATTGGCAGCAGACCTCATTCGTCTGTACAATTTTGAGTATGTGTCGACCGGGGATATTTTCCGGCACAACATCAGGGAAAAGACCCCCTTGGGGCTCAATGCTTCCGAATATATCCATGCCGGTCAGCTGGTTCCCGACCATGTGACCATTGCCATGATTGCCGATCACCTGAAGCCGCCAAGAACCGGTTTCGGCATCCTGTTTGACGGCTTTCCGCGTACGGTTGTCCAGGCAGAAGCCCTTGACCGGATGCTGGGCCAAATGCAAACGGCGCTGCACATGGTCATCAACCTGGTTGTCAGCAGGGAAACCGTCGTTGAAAGGCTGTCGAACCGACGATTATGCGTCAGTTGCGGCCGAGGCTATAATCTTGTCAGCCTTCCCTCCAAGGTGCCCGGTGTTTGCGACCAATGCGGAGGCGTCCTGATTCAGCGTGCCGATGATCGGCCGGAAACAGTCCGGACGCGCTTGGAACACTATCGTGATTTGACCAAGCCGTTGGCCGCTTATTATCAAGAAAAGAAAATTTTGGTCAGCATTGATAACGAGGGTTCGATCGAAGCTTACACACAGCGCGCGGCAAACGCCATCGCCAAAGTGCAGCAAATGGAGAAATGCCGGCTATGATCCAACTTAAATCCGCCACGGAAATCACCAAGATAGCCGCTTCCGGCGCAATTGTCGCTCGGGTTCTCGAAACCGTCGAGCAACTCGTGCGCCCCGGCGTCAGTACCGCCGAACTTGACGCTGCAGCTCATGCGATCATTACCGGGGCCGGTGCGTCGCCGTCGTTTTTGGGATACGGTCAACCGCCGTTTCCCGGCGCGATCTGCACGTCAATTGACCATGAAGTTGTCCACGGAATTCCCAGCCCGAACCGCATTTTGCAGGAAGGCTCCTTGATATCGATTGATGTGGGGGCTTGCCTGGATGGCTATCACGCCGACGCGGCCCGAACATTTACTGTTGGCGAAGTCTCGGCGTCGATCCTTCAACTGATCAGGGTTACCGAGGAATGCTTTTGGCGAGCCCTGGCCAAAGCCAGGGCAGGTGCACGCGTGGGGGATTTGGCTTCTGAAATTCAGCGATATGCGGAATCTCATGGATATGGTGTGGTCCGGGAGCTGACCGGTCATGGCATCGGCCGGAAGCTGCATGAGAGTCCTGATCTGCCCAACTACGGCCGTCCCGGACGTGGGCTTCGCTTGGAGCCCGGCCTTGTTCTGGCCATGGAACCGATGATCAACATGGGGACGCGGCATGTCAAGATCCGGGATGACGGCTGGACAATTGTTACTGCGGACGGTCTTGCCTCGGCGCATTACGAGAACACTTTCGTCGTAACCGACGAAGGTCCGATCGTCCTGACAGGACCTTCATCCGGGACACAACAATGAAAGTCCCCTTTTTGCCACAAATCGGCAAGACCGGCATCAAGGCAGGTGCGATAGTTCGTTCCGAAGCCGGCCATGACCGTTTTGGAGTATTTATTGTCCTTTGGGTGCAAGATGATTTTGCCTATTTGGCCGACGGTCGGTCTCGGCTGTATGAGAAGCCCAAAAAGAAACGTGTCAGCCACATACGTAAGCTGGCCATGTTGCCCGAAAGGCAGGCGTTGGACCAAATCCGCCGGTTGGGTGATGCCGGACAACGAAACGCTGCACTGCGAAAATTGTTGCGGCAGTACATAGATCAAGAGCTTATGCAAAGGAGGAGTTCTGATGTCTAAAGAAGATGTTATTGAAGTTGAGGGAACCGTTGTTGACACGTTGCCCAACGCAGTATTTAAGGTTCAACTGGAGAACGGCCATGAGGTCATTGCTCATATCTCCGGTAAATTGCGACAGCACTACATAAAGATCTTGACAGGTGATCGGGTCACGGTTGAGTTGTCGCCCTACGATTTATCGCGAGGCCGCATCACCTGGCGGGCCAAATGACAGGCCAAATGATTTTGTGGATTGCAATATTAAATGAAGCACCATCAAGTAAGTGAAGCTGTCTTTTTCAGGAAGCCTAAGCTTCCCAAGAAAACTGTGCTGCGGTTTTTCCTCCCAAAATTCTTCTGGGGTAATGGTTAAT
>JAAYPL010000153.1 GCA_012519875.1 Clostridiaceae bacterium
TATTCTTGCGGCAGCATGAGCAAAACCGGATCCGCTTCCGAAAGGTTTAAAAGAATAAATATAAACAATGCAACAAGCAACAACAAAATCGGAACCATCAGGATTCGCTTGATTGCGTATTTGAGCATATGGCGCCTCCGTTAGTCTGTTTTCTGCCGGATCCGGCCGGTATAAAACAATTAATCGGCGAGGGTACCAGACCAGTCTGGTACCCCCGTCTTCTCAATCCGGTCGATGGCAGCACCGAATACCGAATGGTTATGTTATATAGAATTAGCCGGCTATTCTCAGGTAGCAGAAATCGATATAGCCATTATAGGATGGATAGATTTCTTTGATGTTCTCCGGCAAAATATAGAACCGGTTGACCAACAGTCCACCCATAGCCAAGCATTCATCCTGGATCAGAGTCGTCAATTTCTCAACGTTCTCCAGGTATGTCTCAAAATTCGGCGAAACATTGGCTGCATCGTACAGCTGCAGTGCTTCCTGATAACGTGCTTCATCAATGTAATCCAGCCACATGACCTTCTGAGTCGCGGTCGGAACCAAACCCATGCTGAAAACAGTCAACGGAGATTCACGCCCGTAACCGTTGTGAACCGGGAACATTTCGTAGGTTCCTCCCTTCAACATACCGTAGCATGTGGCGCCGTCGTAGGTAACCGCTTCAATGCTGGTCAATCCAAGCTCATGGAATTGACCCTGAATAGCAATGTTGACATCGGTAAAGTCCGGGTCGGCCAGCAAGGTGAATGCAATGTCGGTTGGTTTATAACCCGCGTCCTTGAGCATTTTCAGGCCGAGCTCCGGATCATATTTGTACTTGTCGGAATACGGAACCATACCGGGGCCTTCCCAGTAGCTCTTGGACACAGGATACAGACCGTCGTAAACCAGATCTGATACGGCCTGCCAATCAATCATGTGGCAAAGCGCTTCGCGGACAACATCATCACGGAAAATCTCGACTTCGCGAGCATTAAACCAGTAGGGGTTGACACGATCCAAAACCGACAGAATCTGCCAGTCACCGTCTTTCAGGTTGTTATAAACCTCGATGTTGACCGTGTTCAGGCACTGAATCTCGTTGTTCATCAAAGCCAGGAGGGCGGTGTTTACATCGGGGATAAGAACCATTTCACAGGTTTCAACACTGGGGGCTCGATCCGGGTTATGGTAATTGGGATTGGCTTTGAGCACAAATCCTTGACCGGAAGTGTAGCTCTCAATGTAATAAGGACCGGCTCCTACTGCCGCGCGGTTGTCTTCGCCGCCGTATTGCTCGAGGCCTGCAGGGTCGACAACGCCAACGTTGGACTGCATGGGCAGGTCATAGATGAAGGTGGCCGAAGGGCTCTTCAGGGTGATCGTCAGCTCGAATTCGCCGGTTGCCTCATATTTTTCAACCGGAGCGAAATAACGCGGCTGATACTCTTTGGCAACGTCCCAGGACTTAACGAAAGATTCGGCCTTAACCTGATTGCCGCTTGTGAAATACGCATCTTCTTTAATCTGGAAAACCCAGACCTTCCCGTCATCAGATACGGTCCAGCTCTTGGCAAGGTTGCCGCGGACGTCGTTCTGATCCTGATGGTGCTTATAAAGAAGGTTGTCATAAACCTGAATGAACAGCGCGCTGCCGCGGTTGTCCATCCAAGGCAGATAAGCAGGAATATCGTAGTTCGTCCAATACTTAAAGCTTGTTCCGGGCACGATTGACGATTGTGGCCCTTCGGTTTCAGACGGCTGAGTTCCGGGCTGAGTAGGACCGGGCTTGGACTCCGTAGGAGTCGTGGGAGCACTGGTCGGATCCGTGCAAGCCGTTACCGCCAAAAGCATAACGATGGCCAGAAACAAAGCCACTACCGAATGAAATGTTTTTTTCTTCATTTCTCTTTTTCCTTTCATAACTTTTTGATTGCCTCCTTAAATAATAGTAAAAAGATCTCGAAAAGCTACCCTCCTTTCTCCGGATCTTCGGATAATTTTCGTTTAATCACGTCTGTGTCATCAAGGTCCTTCAAGGCTGTTTTAGAAATAGCTTTTACAAATGTTATTCTTAAATAATACACCACAATAGTGCCGGGCAGCTCGCCATATTATGCGTTTTGTGGACAAAATTTGCTGTCCCTGCACAAAAGTCCCGTCTCAGATTACCCGTCGACGGTCATCCGGACCACAAGCGCCCGGTTCCCGGACAAAGGTTTATCACTGCTGATACCGACAAAATCAGACCCGAACAGGGAAAACAGGTTGCCACGGACATTGCATTCGGGCAGACGTCCCAAGGTTTTTTCCCCATCGGTCA
>JAAYPL010000154.1 GCA_012519875.1 Clostridiaceae bacterium
CGATTCGCCTGATCGGTGCGATTGTTATCATTATTCTGCTGATCGCGTTGGTCAGCAGCAGTGTTTACACAGTGAAGGAAACGGAACAGGCGGTGATTACGACTTTTGGCAAATACACAAAAACAGCTCAGGCCGGCCTGCAGTTCAAATTGCCATGGCCGATCCAGTCGGTCACGTTGCTGCCGGTCAATATGACTCAAAAGATTGAACTGGGTTATTACAGCGACAATGCCGGCAATTATTACAGCATTCCCGAAGAAAGCATGATGATCACCGGCGATATGAATATTGTCAGCATTGATTTTTTTGTTGAGTGGAAAATCAGTGATCCGGTCAAATATCTGTTTACCGCGGAAAATCCGAACGGTGTCCTGAAAAACATGCTGCAAAGCACGGTTCGCTCGGTGGTCGGTACCAAACAGATCGATGATGTTCTGACAACCGGAAAAATCCAAATCCAGTCGGATGTCAAAGCCATGCTGATGGAGGCTCTGGTTAAAAATGACATCGGCCTGATGGTGATCGATGTCAAGGTCAACGATTCCGAACCCCCGACCGAAGAGGTGGCAAAAGCTTTCCGGGATGTTGAAACCGCCAAACAGGAAAAAGAAACGGCTTTGAACCAGGCGCTTGAATATCGCAACAGCAAGCTGCCGGCCGCCAACGCCGAGGCCGACAAAATTGTACGAGCCGCCGAAGCCGAAAAGGAAAGCAAAATCAATGTAGCGATCGGCGAACGCAATCGATTCTTATCGATGTTCAATGAATACAAAAATTTTCCTGCCATTACGCGTGAGCGTATGTATCTCGAGGCCATCGAATCCATCCTGCCCGGTGTCCGTGTCTATCTGGACAACGGTGGAGAAGTCGATAAGCTGTTGCCGTTGGAAGATCTGTCTGCTGTCGGCAAAGCTTCATCCATCTTGGATTGAGCGGGAGGTGTAGGAGAACATGGATAAGGGTAAAATGAAAAAATGGATTCTGGCCGGGGTTGTGGCGTTGGTATTGATCATCGTTGTTTCGTCGAGCTTTTATACCGTCAACGAAGGGGAGTACGCCTATATTTCTCAGTTCGGAGCCGTCCGCCAGATCCGTTCCGACGCAGGCCTTTACTTTAAAATTCCCTTTGTTCAGGATGTCAACCGCATCACGGAAAAACAGATGATCTATAATGTGAATTCATCCGAGGTTCTGACTGCGGATAAAAAGGCCATGATCGTTGATAGTTATGCAATCTGGCAGATTGAAGACGTTTTGACATTCATCAGGACCGTCGGCAATGTACCGGAGATGGAAAAGCGTATTGATGCCAGTGCCTACAGTGTGATCAAAAATCTGATGGGCCAGCTGCAGCAAAGCGACATCATCACCGACAGCGAAGATGAGGGCCGTTCGACCCTCAACACCATGATCACCGAACAGGTGGCCGCCAATCTCCGAGCCTACGGTGTCAATATTATTGCCGTAGAGATCAAGAGATATGACCTGCCGGAGGACAACACCACTGCGGTCTATTCTCGTATGATTTCGGAACGTTCCCAAATGGCGGCCGCCTATAAGGCTGATGGCGAATACGAAGCTGCCAAAATCCGCAATGAGACAGACAAAGAAGTTAGCATCCTGATCGCTACCGCTCAGGCTCAGGCCCAAAAATTGCGCGGCGAAGGCGAAGAAGAATATATGAAGACCCTGACCGAACTGTATAACGATCCGGAGAAGGCTGATTTTTATATTTTTGTCCGCCAATTGGAGGCCCTGAAGGTGTCCATGCAGGGTGAAAAAACGATCATTCTCGGCCCTGATTCGCCGCTGGCCCGGATTCTTAATCAGGCCGGATCCGAGTAACCGGAATCTTTGGCTTTTAGCAAGCATGGATGAGCGCAGACTATTCATTGCCATTGCTCTGTCGGCAGATGTTCAGGCAGCACTTTCACAGGTAGTGCAGGACCTGCGTTCACAGATGTCCGGCGGGCGTTGGGTTGCGCCCGGGAACCATCACATCACCTTACAGTTTCTTGGTGAGACACCAAAAGGCAAAGTGACGGAATTGGCGAATCTGATTCAAGAGGCGACAAAAGAAACCCCTCGGTTTGTTCTTCATCTGGAGGGAATCGGTTTATTCGGGCGCAGGCAAGGTGTCCTTTGGATGGGCGTTCGGCAAAACAAAATCTTGGCCGACTTGGTCGACAAGCTGAGATGCCGACTGGCTATGAACGGTTTTGTCACCGAAAAACGGCCATACGTCCCTCATATCACGCTTGCGCGCCAAATCTCCCTTGCACCTGAACTTGCCGGGTCTTGGCGTTGCTTGCCAATCAAGTGCCCGGTGGATGAGGTCTTTCTGATGGAAAGCCGGATTGAGCATTCCCGTCGGGTTTATCTGCCGCTCTGCCGCCAACCCTTGGACGGCTGGTCATAAATCAAGTATGTTTTCAACGGTTTCGATAATTGCCTGAGCGGTCAAACCGAACTTTTCATAAAGAATGTGGCCGGGTGCCGATGCCCCGAATCGGTCAAGGCCGATGACTTTTCCGTCCAGACCGACATAACGGTGCCAAGGCATTGTGGCACCGGCCTCAATGGCCAGGCGCACGCGAACCTATGATGGCAAAACGGATTCTTGATACTCTTTCGGCTGTTCCTCAAAGATCTCCATGCTGGGCATGGAAACGACACGGACGGCAATGTCTTTTGCCGCCAGGCCGGCAGCCGCTTCAAGAATCAGCTCGACTTCGGATCCGGATGCCAGCAAGATGACAGAAGGATTCGGGCAATCCCGCAAAATATACCCGCCTTTCAGAGCTCCGCGACCGGTTTCGTCATATGTAGGCAGATTTTGTCGGCTCAGGACAAGGCAAGTCGGCCCTTGCCGGCGCAAGGCCATGAGGTAACCGGCAGCTGTTTCTTTTCCGTCGGCCGGACGATAGACCGTCATACCCGGTGTTGCACGCAAGGCAGTCAGATGTTCGATCGGTTCGTGTGTAGGGCCGTCCTCGCCGACACCAATGCTGTCATGAGTCATAACATAGATGACCGGCAATCTCATCAGCGCGCTCAAGCGCATGGCTGCTTTGGCGTAATCAGTGAAAACAAAGAATGTGGAGCAAAATGGTCGCAGACCACCATGTAAAGCCATGCCATTTGCCGCGGCGGCCATGGCAAACTCACGAACGCCGAAATGAATGTTGCTGCCGCTGAAGTCGTCGGCAGAAATCCAGCCGCGTCCTTTCAGCTCTGTTTTGGTGGAAGGAGCCAGGTCGGCGCTGCCGCCGATCAAGTTGGGCAGTCGGCCGGCCAGGCGATTCAAAACAACGCCGCTGGTTGAACGGGTTGCCTGGGATCCGGTAAAAGACCAAAACTCGTCATCATTTTCCAGATCAGGCAGCTCGGCACTGTAGCATGCTTTCAGTTCGGCGAAAAGCTCCGGATAAGCAGCCTGATAACTCTCCATCAACCGACTCCAAGCTTTTTGGCTTTGACCTAAACCCGCTTTGACCTCAGTCATATAAGCGGTCAGCTCTGTCGGAACGTCGAAGGCCCGGCTGCTTGGCCACCCCAAACAAGCCTTTGTCTTGGCGATATTATCTTCACCCAAGGGCTCGCCGTGTGTTTTGGCCTGACCGGCAAGGGGAGAGCCGTAGCCGATTTGTGTCTTGACAATGATCATTGACGGCCGGGAGCGGTCGGCTTTGGCGGCTTCGATAGCCCGGCCGATCGCCACGCGATCATTACCGTCGTCGACCTTGATTACCTGCCAGCCGTAGGCTTCATGCCGCTTGCCGACATCTTCCTTAAAGGCGATATCCGTATCACCCTCAATGGTAATATCGTTGTCATCGTAGAAAACGATCAGTTTGCCCAAGCCCAGTGTTCCGGCCAAAGAAGCGGCTTCGGAAGCGACGCCCTCCATCATGCAGCCATCGCCGGCCAGCACATAAGTATAGTGGTCAATGATTGGATGGTTTTCGCGGTTGAAGCGGGCCGCCAGATGCGCCTCGGCGATGGCCATGCCGACAGCGGTGGCCAAACCTTGGCCGAGAGGACCGGTGGTCATCTCGACGCCCGGAGTTGCCCTCCATTCCGGATGTCCGGGTGTGCGGCTGCCCCATTGGCGGAAAGCCTTAAGATCGTCCAGCTCGAGACCATAGCCAAATAAATGGAGCAGAGAATAAAGCAGCATGGATGCGTGCCCGGCGCTCAGGACAAAACGATCACGATTGATCCATGACGGATCAGCCGGATTATGCCGCATATGGTTGACCCAAAGCTCATAAGCAATCGGCGCGGCACCAAGAGGCATGCCGGGATGACCGGAGTTGGCTTTTTGGATCCCTTCAACGGACAGTACACGAATGGCGCTGACGGCCAGTTGATCCATTTGTTCTTTGGAATTCATAGGATTCACCTCACTGTTTTAGGCACAAGTTATTCACCTGAAAGCATACCATGATTTACCCGACGGGTCGATAAGCATCGGGGAAAAGGTGAAAAAATAACATCACCGAATCGGCAGACGATATGATGATGCAACGTCAATGGTGTCAAAAACAACAAATCCGCAGTCGATGTTTCTTTTTTGAAGGGGACTGTGCTATGATAAGTCAGTTCATGCGAGGAGGTATTAAAGAGGATGAAATTGGGCGTTTTTGCCGTACTGCTGGGTCAGAAGAATCTGAAAGAGGCGCTTGGCTATCTTTCCGATCTGGGTGTG
This sequence comes from Clostridiaceae bacterium, assembly GCA_012519875.1. Classification (GTDB taxonomy): domain Bacteria; phylum Bacillota; class Clostridia; order Saccharofermentanales; family UBA5734; genus UBA8949. The sequence continues at coordinate 4,712 of JAAYPL010000154.1, forward strand.
CAGGCTGTTGAGATCGGGACCGGCGGCTATCCGGGAAACGCTCACGCCAACGCGGCGGAATTGATCGCCAATCCGGAACAGCTCGGGATATTTCGCCAAACCATCGCCGATTCAGGCTTAACACTCAGCGGACTATCCTGCCATGGCAATCCGATTCATCCGCAGGCTCACATTGCCGAAGCCTTTCATCGGGACATTGAGAATACGATTCTATTGGCCGAGGCTCTCGGTCTGGACCGGATCATCGCATTTTCCGGCTGCCCCGGTGACAGTCCGTCCTCACAGTGGCCGAATTGGGTGACCTGTCCCTGGCCGAATGATTACCTCAAAGTGCTGGACTATCAATGGCATGAGGTGCTGATTCCCTATTGGCGGAGGATGGCGGCTTTTGCCAGGGAACACGGTGTCCGGCGAATCGCTCTGGAAATGCATCCGGGGTTTTGCGTTTACAATCCGGAAACACTGTTGCGTCTGCGCGACGCGGTTGGCGACGTCATCGGTGCCAACTTCGATCCCAGTCATTTGTTCTGGCAGGGAATTGATCCGGTTGCGGCTATACGTAAGCTTGGATCGGCTATTTATTTTTTCCATGCCAAGGATTGTTCCCTGGATCCATTGAATATCGGCGTCAACGGGGTGTTGGATACCAAACCCTATCACGACGAGATCAATCGATCATGGATTTTTCGGACGGTAGGCTACGGACACGGTGGCGATGTTTGGCGCGACATCATCTCGGCACTGCGTCTTGTCGGCTATGACGATGTGATCAGTATTGAGCATGAGGACAGTCTGATTTCACCTGGCGAAGGTTTGACCAAAGCCATTGAATTTTTGCGACAATGCCTGTTCTTTTCTGAACGCGGTGACATTTGGTGGGCTTGACCTATAATAGGTAGTGTTGAAAAATAGTAAAAAAAAATAAGGGGGTATCCGATTGTATAAAATAATCAAAAGGGAAGAGTTGAATCCCTCTGTTATCCGAATGGATATCGCGGCGCCGGCAATTGCCCGCAAAGCCGAACCGGGTCAGTTCATCATCCTTCGTGTTTGTGAGGAGGGCGAGCGAATTCCGTTGACCATCGCTGATTTTGATCGCGAGGCCGGAACGGTGACCATCATTTTCCAGATCGTCGGAAAAACAACCCACATGCTGGGCCAACTCAACGAAGGTGACGACCTGCTGGATTTTGTCGGGCCGCTGGGCATGGCCAGCCGTTACGATCAACCCCAAAAGGCGGTGGTCATCGGTGGGGGGCTGGGATCGGCCATCGCTTATCCCCAAGCCAAAAAGCTGCACCAAATGGGTGTCGAAGTCGATATCATTGCCGGATTCCGCAATCGGGAACTGATCATCCTCGAGGAAGAAATGCGCAAGGTCAGCACCCGGCTTTTCCTTACGACTGACGATGGCTCCAACGGCGTCAAAGGTTTTGTCACGGATATTCTGCAAAAGCAACTGGAGCAAGGTGTAAAATATGACCTGGCGGTGGCCATCGGGCCGCTGATCATGATGAAGATGGTCAGCAACCTGACCCGTCCTTATGGAATTAAAACAATTGTCAGCATGAATCCTGTCATGATTGACGGAACCGGTATGTGCGGGGGCTGCCGTCTGACCGTCGGTGGCGAAACCAAATTTGCCTGTGTAGATGGTCCTGATTTCGACGGACATCTGGTTGATTTCGACGAGGCCATGCGCCGCCAGCAGATGTATAAAGCTGAAGAAAAACAAACTTTGGAGGCTCATATTTGTCGCCTGTCCGGAAAGGAAAACGCCGATGCCTAATCTCGCATTAAAAAAAGTTCCGATGCCTGAGCAAGAACCGGATGTCCGCAATACCAATTTCCGCGAAGTTGCCCTGGGTTATACTGAAGCCATGGCCGTCGAAGAGGCCAGGCGGTGCCTTAACTGCCGCAATAAACCTTGTGTCGGCGGCTGCCCCGTTAATGTCCGGATTCCGGAATTTATCGAGCGGGTTGCGGCGGGAGACTTTGCCGGTGCTTATGAAATCATCACCTCAACCAACAATCTGCCGGCCATCTGCGGACGGGTCTGCCCGCAGGAAAATCAGTGCGAAAAGTTTTGTGTCCGCGGCGTCAAAGGCGAACCGGTGGCCATCGGGCGTTTGGAGCGTTTTGTCGCGGATTGGACCATGGAGAACGAACCTGTCCCGCCGATCAAAGTCGACAAGAAAAACCGTAAGGTGGCTGTGGTCGGTTCCGGTCCCGCCGGCTTAACTTGTGCCGGCGATTTGGCTAAGCAGGGCTATGATGTTACTGTTTTCGAGGCCTTCCATATACCGGGCGGGGTCCTGGTGTACGGTATCCCGGAGTTTCGTCTCCCCAAAGCAATCGTTCGGAAAGAAATCGACGCGCTACGAGCGTGTGGCGTTGAGATAAAAACCAATATGGTAATCGGAAAAGTCCTGTCGTTGGCCGACCTGGCGGATGAAGGCTTTGAGGCGATCTTTATCGGCTCGGGAGCCGGGCTGCCCAGTTTTTTAAAAATTCCCGGCGAGAACCTCAATGGTGTTTATTCCGCCAATGAATTCTTGACCCGTATCAATCTGATGAAAGCCTATCTTTTTCCAAACTGTGACACCCCGGTTCGTGTCGGCAGGCGTGTCGCGGTGATCGGCGGCGGCAATGTCGCGATGGATGCGGCGCGTTCTGCCAAAAGGCTTGGAGCCGAGGAGGTTTACATTGTCTATCGCCGTTCTGAGACCGAAATGCCGGCCAGACTGGAAGAAGTTCACCACGCAAAACAGGAGGGAATCATTTTTCGCCTGCTGACCGATCCGATTCAGATCCATGGCACTGAAAGCGGTTGGGTTCGTGCTCTGGAATGCAATGAGATGGAACTGGGCGACCCGGATGCCGGCGGTCGCCGCCGCCCCATCGTCAAACCCGGCTCCCAATTTCTCCTAGATGTGGAAACCGTGATCATTGCAATCGGCAATACCCCGAATCCATTGCTGAAAAACACGACGCCGGGACTGGAAACGCAAAAATGGGGCGGTATTGCGGTCGAAGAAGAGACCATGAAAACCAGCCTGGAAGGTGTTTATGCCGGCGGCGATGCCGTGACCGGCGCAGCCACCGTTATCCAGGCCATGGGAGCCGGTCGCAAAGCCGCCCAAGCCATTGACGACTATCTCAGCGGCCGCCGACAGGATCCGGAAAATCCCGCCTGCGTCGTTGGCAGCGAAGTCGTCGAAATGTAGTCCGGTTGATCATGGTGACGTCTACTTCCCGCTATCCAGATTTCATGTTCTCCTCTTGAAAGGTAAGATTGAAGATGCTATTATCTCTATAGATATAGATGAGTTCCGTTTCGGCAGATAACGAACTGACTGCAATCAGTTCCCAGCAGGTTTGCGTATTTTTTTGTACGGCGCGCGTCCATCCTGTCAAGGTCATGACCGGGTTAATAGACGGTTAGGGCGTCGGCAATCACATAATTTCTTGCTGGTGTTTCGCCTGAATAATCCAAATCTACTGATAAAACGCTTTATATCTACGGCGCAAATTGAGGCCGAGGATACGAATATACGATAAAACGCAGCAGGGATGTGGAGTGCCGCATATAAAGGCTGTCTTTCGATTACCGAAGGACCTTTTTGACGGGAGATGTGATCATGACGCATTACGATTCCGTACTCAACCTCAGCATGAGACAAATACAGGTGTTTTTACAGGCCGCAAAGACGGGAAGTTTTACAAGGGCTGGCGAAAAGCTTTTTATGACGCAGTCTATGGTCAGCAAAAGCGTTGCAGCATTGGAAAAACACCTTTGCCTCACTCTTTTCATACGGAAGCCGCATGGGATATCCCTGACACCAGCTGGAAGGCTCTTGTACCAAAGCTGGAAAACGCTTATGCAGGGCATGGTACAGTCGGTGGCGGCAGCCGATGCGGCGCAGCAGGGTGCGACAGAGCCGATACTCATCACCGATTTTTCGACCTCGGTTCAGAAAGAATATCTCTGGCCACAGGTGCGTCGCTTTCATGCGATGTATCCGGAGATCGAAATCTTGCTGGAGGTTCTGCTGCCGGGCCAGGGGTTGGACCGGCTCGAAACGAACAACTGCGATATAGTCTTCGCACCATATTGCGAGCTTCCGCTTTTTGAACAATATGGTGCGGAATGGCGGTTGATCTGTCCCTGCCAAAAGGTTGTCTGGGTTCACAAATCCAATCCTCTTTATCAACGCGAATCGCTTACTGTGCCCGATTTGAAAAACGAAACTTTCATCATCGTTTCTCCATTAGTACTGACGCATTATGAACGAATGGTATTGGAAACATGTCGGATGGGCGGATTTGAGCCCGAAAATGTGATTCGCGTCGCAGACGTTGGAGCAGCAACGATGAATCTTAAGCTGGGCAAAGGCGTTATTATTCGAGATAACATATTTGATAGCGTAGAGACCAGCGATATCAAGAAATTTACGCTTCCGGGAACACGCAGCGGAACTGTTATGGCGTGGAGAAAAGATCTATCCAATCGCAGTGCACTGAATTTTATTGCTCTATACAACAAGTAGATTATCTCGTTACAAAACTTGGATATGTGCGGGATCGAGCACCTACCCGTGTCGTGAGTAGTTGCTTCCGGTTTTTCAACAACAGGTCGTTCAAAAGCTCGTTGTCTAGCGTAAATGGATTTTGTTCTTTTAGGTTTCTTTTAGGTTATTTAGTTTATTAGTTTATTGCAAGAAAAAATTATGCCAGAAGTGAGCGTACAGCGCTTTTTTTATTTCGAATTTACACAAATTATTAAGTATTCTATTCAAGTAGATAGTCCAAAATAGAATACCTTCATTCTAAATTGCCGTCTTCCGGGTTTTTTGTCGGTATGATTAACTTAAACTGTGCATCCAAGATTTAATTAATGGTTTTTTCATTCGCTTTCGCTCGAGTGACCCAAGGTGACAACGGCACTTCTCGCATGTAGTCATAGGCGGAAAACAGATCAATTCAAAAACAGAATAATTCATTGCGAACAGGGGGAATACGTATGTACGATGAAATTCTGGACGCTATTATCGAACGCTTAGCCAAAACAAAGCACATACAAAAGGCCAGTATGAGCGAAACGACACTTTTTGTGGAGGATCTCAACGGAAAGTCGCTTGAGATTGCGCATCTGGCGACCTTTTTGGAAGCTGAATTTGACGTTGATCTTCCGTATATGAAATTCAGCAAACAGAGAACACTCGGCGACATGGCCCGATTTGTGGAAGAGTCGATGTAATCCTAGAAAGGAAGGAGAGGATACGCATGGAGAACCCTGACCGCATTAAAAAGACATGCAATTATAATGGCGTGCAGCTTGAGACCGTATGGCTGAAGACGAAGAGGCCCTATACGGAAGGAGATGAGGTGCCGGAGGAATTGAAAGCCACGCACAGGTTGCATCGGCCTTTTCATCCACGTACCTACAACCCGATTCCGGAGATTATCTGTCATCAGGATGTCGGGGTGAAAATGCGTGATGGCACAACGATCTATTGTGATATATATCGACCGGTTGATGTCGAAAAGGTACCGGTTATTATTTCTTGGAGCTATTTTGGAAAGCGACCGATTCCCGGACATGCGTTCTTGTATCACATCGGCGTTCCTGCCGGTACGACCTCTGAAATGTGTAAATTTGAATCGCCCGATCCCGGATTTTGGTGCCGTAATGGCTATGCGGTGGCTAATGTCGATCCACGCGGAGTGGGTTTTTCTGAAGGCGATTTGACATTCTACGGAAAGGCGGATGCGCAGGACGGGTACGATTTTGTAGAATGGGTTGCTGCGCAGGAATGGTGCACGGGCGCAGTTGGAATGGCAGGTAATTCTCAGGTTGCGATTTGTCAATGGTTTATTGCCGCCGAGCAGCCGCCGCATCTTTTGGCCATTGCACCGTGGGAGGGTAGTTGCGACAAATATAGAGAATCCATGTACGAGGGCGGCGTGCCGGCTGTTGATTTCAATTGTTGGCTGCAAAACTCGCTGATCGGTCAGGGCTATGTGGATGATATGAAGGAAAATGCCAAGCTCTATCCGTTCATCAACGAATATTGGGAGGATAAAGCGGCGAAGCTTGAAAATGTCAGAATACCCTGCTACATGACTGTTTCTTGGAGTCATTTCCATATGCATGGCGTCTTTGAGGCGTTCCGCCGTATACGTACGCCACGAAAGTGGCTGCGCGCACACCGTGAATTTGAATGGCCGGATGCCTACAGCCATTGTAATTTGGAGGATCTGAGGATTTTCTTTGACCGTTATCTGAAGAACATAAACAACGGCTGGGAGCTGACGCCGCGTGTTCGGTTGGATGTAATGGATGCGTACGACTATGATTATCAACTGCATCGTGCTGAGCTGGAATTTCCACTTGAACGGACGCAATATACGCGCTATTACCTCGACGCCGAGAATATGACCATGGGTTTGCAGCCATTTGAAAAAGAAGCCAAGGTGTCTTACGACGCCAAGGAAGGAGTGGTTTGCTTCGACATGGCCTTTGACGAGGAAACGGAGCTGACCGGTTATATGAAGCTCCATCTGTGGGTAGAGGCAGAAGGCAATGACGAAATGGACTTGTTTATCAATATACAGAAGGCGGACGAAAACGGAAAATGGCTACCCACGCTGACTTTGGATGAGCCACATCCAGGCCAATGGGGAAAACAGCGCGTATCACGTCGCGCGCTTGATGAAACGCGTTCCACTGACTATCATCCCGTGCTCTTGCAACAGTATGAGGAAAAACTGAAGCCCGGCGAGATCGTTCCGGTGGAAATCAGCATTTGGCCAAGCTGCAAAATCTGGCACAAGGGACAGAAGCTGCGCGTCCAGATTGCCGGCCACTATATCCGCGAAGGCTGGTTCGAGCCGCTACGCTGGGAAACCGACAACGTCGGCCGGCATGTGATTCATACCGGCGGCCAATATGATTCCTATTTGCTGGCACCGGTGATCCCGGCTAGATATACGGCCAAGGGGTACACATATCGCTAAGTGTTTCTCGAACATCAACAAGATTTTAGAGGTTAGGGGGTAAGGTTTCATGGATCTGGTTTTGGTCGCAGTCATTGGGATTATCATCATGCTGATCTTGATATTCTCGGGTGCTAACATTGGTCTGTGCATGTTTATCGTGGGCTTTCTGGGCTATGCCTATGTCAGAAACTGGGATGGTGCGATGTCCATGCTGAAAACCTACACGGTTTCAAGTTCCATGAGCTATACGATGACGGTCATCCCACTGTTCGTGTTGATGGGGCAGTTTGCCTTTCACTCAGGCATCAGCGACGATTTGTTCCGCTCGTCGCGCGTGTGGTTTGGAAAGCGCAGGGGGGCGCTTGCGCATGCAAGCGTTATGGCCTGCGCCCTATTCGGTGCGATATGTGGTTCGCTTTCGGCGACAACCGCGACGATGTCCCGCGTTGCAAAGCCCATCATGAAAGAGCACGGCTACAAGGACGAGGTGATCGGTGGCACACTGGCCTGCGCCGGCTCGCTTGGCACGCTGATTCCGCCGTCCACACCCTTCATACTTTATGGAATTATGGCTGAGGTCTCGATCGGAAGTTTGTTTGCGGCTGGGGTTATGCCCGGTATACTCATGGCGCTGTGCTTCATGGGTGTTATCTATGTTTGGGGCAGGATTGACAAAACAGCCATCCCGGCTGGAGAGTCTTATTCGCTCAAAGAAAAGCTTAAATCCTTACGCGGTTTCTTGGGAATGCTGGTTCTTTTCGGTCTGGTGCTTGGTGGTATGTTCTCGGGCTTGTTCTCCGTTACGGAGGCCGCCGCGATCGGCGCGGTGGCGGCGTTTTTGATCATGGTTATTCGCAAAAGATTCAATTGGAAAGGCTTCAAGGAGTCCATGCAGGATACCATCGTTACGGTAGGTATGGTTATGCTCAATATCGTTGGCGCCAGTGTATTCGGCTGTTTTCTGACGGTGACCAATCTTCCAACTGAGCTGGCTGTTTGGATAAAGTCCCTATCGGTATCACCCGTAGTGATCGTGTTCATCATCATCCTGATCTACGGCATAATGGGATGCATCATGGACACGCTGGCGCTGATATTGCTCTCCATACCGATTTTTATGCCGGTTATCAAAATGTTTGGCCTCGATCCCGTTTGGTTTGGGGTGATTCTTGTGATGATCATGAACTTGGGCGCCATTACGCCACCCGTAGGGCTTAGTTGCTATGTAGCGAGCGGTGTCACGGAAATACCGCTCAATAAGGTGTTCAAAGGTGCTATGCCTTTCCTGTTGGCATTCCTGATTTCATTTATCATCGCAGTTCTTTTCCCGGGCTTGTCGTTGTGGCTGCCCTCTCTGACACGTTGAGCGGCAGCGTGGTTAATTGTGAATCGAATTATATTATGAATTTTGAAAAAAGAAAGTGAGGAGAAAAAAATGAAAAAACTGCCGAAAATTCTGGTTGCGGTGCTACTCGTGCTGACTCTCCTTTTCTCGGTACTGGCCTGCGCAGAAAAACCGACAACCACTCCGAAGGAAGGGCCCGCTGGCGAGACGTACAATTTGGTATTTACAGTACATTCAGGTCCACAAACGTCCTATGCGCAGGCACTTAATGAGTGGGCGGCCGACCTGAAGGAAAAAAGCAATGGACGATTGATCATCGACATCTATTATGGTGGAACGATCGCAGCGGCGCCCGATGCGGTTGAATTTGTGCAGCAGGGCGGTGCTGATATCACTTGGAACACAGTGTCGCTCAATGCTTCCAAGTTTTCTCGCATCAACGTGCTTTCGCTTTACGGCGAGCAGCTCACAAGTGCACCGCTGGCGACCTATGTTTACAAGAATCTCTATAAGAAGAGCCCCGCGATTTCCTCCGAATTTGACGCATTGGGGCTCAAGGTTCTGGGACTCCACTGCCTTACGCCGTCTTTGTTAGCCGGAACGGGCAAGAAACTTGAAACTCTTGCAGACTTCAAGGGTGTTTCGATCATGTCCATCAGCAAGACCTGTATTTCCGTATTAGATGCTTTTGGCGCGGCGGTTATCGGCGTTACCCCCGGGGATCTTTACGAAAACTATTCCAAGAATGTGGTTTCCGCCTCTCTTCTGGATGGCTCACTGTATGTATCCACGAAGCTCTATGAGCACATCAAATATCTGAATACCTACAACTACAATACCGCACTGTGCTTCATCGTTATGAATCAGAAAAAATATAACAGCCTGCCTGCCGATTTGCAAAAACTGCTGGATTCGGGCTTCGACACCCTTTCCGAAAAGAGTGCACTGTATGCAAACGATGAGTTTAAGGGTTTCATTGATGGAACCGTCAAAGATAAGGGCATTGAGTCGTATAACGCTTCTCCGGAGGTGATCGCGGCGATTGAAGCCGAGCTTGATCGGATTATCAAGGCACCTTGGATAGAGAGTTGCAAGGCGGCGGGATACGATCCCGACGAGATCCAGGCCTTGGTTGCAAAGTTGATTGAAGAGGGCCGAGCCCAATATGGTTCGGAGTATGACTGGTTTGAATAATTTTAGTGCTGAGCCAGTACGGCAGTTTGCCTCAAGGAGGCTACTCCTTCGTACTAGCGGCTTCCTCCTTCACAAATTCTATGGCCGCCTTGAAAGGATGTAAGAAGATGAAAAAAGCATTACGGTTCGTAGATAAATTCAGCGAGATTGTCGCATGGGTCGGTATTGCGCTTATAGCGGTTCTGGCACTTATGTATACCGCAGATGTGTTGGGCAGGATGCTTCTCGGCCAGCAGATGAAGGGAACCTATGAAATTGCGCAATTTCTGCTTTGCCTGATTTCGTTTATGGCCTATCCGCTCGCTCAGGTGAGGCGCGGGCACATTCACGTGGGCTTTATTGTAAGCAGGTTCCCCCCAAAGGCTCGCTATTTGCTCTCTGCTTTCAGCTTCCTATGGAGTGTAGTAATGTGTGGAATCGTTTCCTACGCGTTGTGGACGCAGGGCGTGTTTACGCTGTCCTCCAACAAGCTGACGCAGGTGTTGTTGTTGCCGTATTATCCGGTTTATTACGCAAGCTCTGTCCTTATGGGCATCTTTGCAATAACGCTTCTGACAGACGTTGTCCGCAGTATCTTGGCGTTTTTGGGCGACGAGGAATGCCAGAAAAGTATTCAAAAAGTGTACTCTTGATCTTACTGAACCTAGATCGGCGGATCGCATATAAGGACAGCCGATAGTGCTTACGATCGGCTGTCCTTACATTATGAATTGTGCCCAAAAGGATGGAAAGAGAGAATGAATTTACTAAAAACAATTGAGGATCGTGCTCGTGCTGTATGCCCGCGCATTATGTTTCCGGAATCTGATGAGCCACGTATACTGGAGATGGCGTGTGAAGCGGTCACGCGAGGCATTGCCAGGCCGATACTCGTTGGCGACGAACGTGAGATTGGCGCTCTGGCGGCGCAACACGGCATAAGTCTTGAGGGTGTCTCAGTAATGCCAATGGATGAGGCACTGTTGGATGAGTATGCAGAGAACTTTTCATCGGAGCAGCCGGCTGTCAGTTGGAAGATGATGCGCCGCAAATTAAAGAGCCCTCTTTATTTTGCCGCATGCATGGTGCATTACAATGACGCCGACAGCTTCATTGCGGGATACCGGCATTCCACCGGTGATGTTATTCTCGCGGCATCTTCCATGATTGGCTATGCGGAAGGGGTTTCGACTATTTCCAGTTTCAATCTGGTTACGATCCCCGGATTTCAAGGAAGTGAAGGAGAAAATATCATATTCACTGACGTTGCCGTATGTGTAGATCCAAGTGCTGAAAAGCTTGCCGAAATCGCCATGCTTGCCGCGGACGCGGCAAGAAGGCTTATTGGTTGGGAACCGCGGGTGGCATTTTTATCGTATTCCACGAAAGGAAGCGGCGAGAGTCCGTTTGTAGAGAAGGTGACAAATGCGCTGGAGATATTACATGCCCGGCGGCCGGATATTGTTGCCGATGGCGAGTTTCAGCTTGAAGTAGCGCTATCGGAGTCCGCTGCCTGCAAGAAACTTGAAGAGCCTGGCGAGGTGGCAGGACGAGCAAACATTCTGGTGTTTCCTGATATTCAGGCGGGAAATACAAATATCAAGGCGGTGAAGCTATTCGCAAAGGCCAATTCTATTGGCCCGATTCTTACAGGCTTTCGCAAGCCGGTCAGCGATCTGTCGCGCACAGGCAGCCTAGAACATCTGATCAGCACCGTTTCTGCGGTTGCGACGCTTTGCGGGAATGATTGAGCTATGAAAACATATAGGGTTTTTGCGATCAACCCAGGTTCGACCTCTACAAAAATAGCGATGTTTGAGAATGAACGGAAGGTGTTTTCCAAAAACGTGTCGCACGATGCGGCATATCTCCGATCGTTGGGCAGCATTGCGGATCAATTCCCTTACCGACGTCAGCTTATATTGGACGCCTTGGATGATACGGGAATACGGCTTGAGGGCATAGATGCATTTTCCGGCCGCGGCGGAGGGCTTCCACCAATGCGCGCTGGCGTATATGGCGTCAATGAAAAGATGTGTGAGGATGCGCGCATAGGCAAAGGAGTTGTCCATCCGGGACTGCACGGCCCGTTGCTCGCACGCGATTATGCCGATGCTTTCGGAGGGGTGGCGTTGGTTGTGAACCCGCCCGGAACGGATGAATTATGCGACCTTGCCCGGATCACAGGCTTTCAGGATGTATATCGCATAAGCCGTGTACATGCTTTGAATCAAAAGGAGATAGCGATTCGCTATGCCGCATCGATCGGCAGGGCTTACGAGGAATTAAATCTTGTGACGGCGCACCTTGGCGGAGGAATCTCTGTTACGGCACACGAAAAGGGTCACATGATCGACACGGTGGATATTACCAATGGAGACGGCCATATGGCGCCGACTCGTTCTGGCTTTTTGCCGGCGACCAGTCTGATCAAGCTTTGCTTCTCAGGCCGATACACGGAGGACGAACTGTATGCGCGCGTGACCAGAAACGGAGGGTGGATCGATCATCTTGGTACTTCAGATGCGCGTGAGGTACAGCAGATGATCGAGAATGGTGATGAATACGCCAAACTGATTTTTGAGGCAACGCAATATCAAATTGCAAAATCCATTGGAGCTTATGCGACCGTGCTTTCGGGCGAGGTGAATGCTATTTTGCTTACCGGCGGAATTGCACATTCACAGGAATTCATAGACGGTATTGTGCGCAGAGTGCAATATATTGC
>JAAYPL010000155.1 GCA_012519875.1 Clostridiaceae bacterium
AACTGCATCCGGAGATTGATTTTTTGACCCATGAGAAGCTGATCGACGATAAAATTCTCGATTCTTTCGACATCATTACCCTGATCACGGAGATCAGTGAAGAATATGACGTGCGCATTCCGGTCGACGAGATCGCCCCGCAGAATTTCAATTCCGCCCAAGCCTTGTACGCATTGATTCAACGGCTTCTGGACTGAGCAGCGCGACCCATCACGGAGGCATCATGCTGTTTACATCCTACAGCTTCATTCTGTTTCTGGCTATTTTATTTGTCCTGTATTATCTCGTGCCCCGCAAAGTTCAGTGGTTGCTGTTGCTGGCGGCCAATTTTGTCTTTTACGCATTTTCCGGCTGGGATAATGTAGCTTTTATGCTGATCACCATTCTTTCAATTTGGCTGATCGGCCGACACATCGGGCGGATGCACAAAGCCCGCGACCAATATCTGGCCGAGCACAAAGCCGATTTGGACCGGGAACAGAGAAAAGCCTACAGAGAAGCCGTTAAGTCTCGTCAGCTGCGCTGGCTGCTGTTGTCTTTGTTCATTAATTTGGGGATTTTGGCCGTGCTCAAATATACCAACTTTGTCATTGCCAACATCAATACGGTCCGCGGTTGGTTTTCGGCCGGTGAGCTCTCCTTTGTCTCGTTGGCGCTGCCGATGGGCATTTCTTTTTATATTTTTCAATCGGTAGGCTATATGGTCGATGTTTATCGGGGGAAATACCCTCCCGAGGACAACATCCTGCGCCTGGCCCTTTTCGTTTCCTTCTTTCCGCAATTGGTTCAAGGGCCGATCAGTCGCTTTGACGATCTCAGCCAAACATTGTTTCAGGAACATCCCTTCGACGGGCGCACGGTCACCTACGGTTTGCAGCGAATCCTGTGGGGGTTTTTCAAGAAATTGGTGATCGCCGATCGGATTTTGGCCGGTGTCAACACCATCATCCGCGATCCGGAACGTTATACCGGTATTTATGTGTTGGTCGGCATGTTGTTCTACGCCATTCAGCTTTACGCCGATTTTACCGGCGGCATCGATATCACGATCGGTATTGCGCAAACTCTGGGAATTAAAGTCAAGGAAAATTTTGACCGGCCTTATTTTTCCAAATCCATTGCCGAGTTTTGGCGCCGCTGGCATATCACAATGGGCACTTGGTTCCGGGATTATGTTTTCTATCCCCTCTCGATCAGCCGGCCTATGCTGAAACTGGCCAAAAAAAGCCGCACGCGATTCGGCGACGCTTTCGGCAAGCGGGTTACGGTTTATCTGTCTACCTTGATTGTTTGGTTTACAACCGGCCTGTGGCACGGCGCCAGCTGGAATTTTATTGTCTGGGGCCTGCTCAACGGGGTTGTAATCATCCTGTCTCAGGAGTTGAATCCGTTTTACAACTGGTTCCACAACCGTTTTTCGGTACGCAACAATTTTTTCTTCCGTTTTTTCCAGATCGTCCGTACCTTGCTCCTGATGAGCTCCCTGCGCATCCTTGATTGCTACCGGGACGTGGGTATTTCTTTCCGCCAGTTTTTCTCCATGTTTACAACCTGGAATGCCGGCGAGCTGTTCGGCGGGCAACTGCTTAACATTGGCCTCTCGGGCGCCGACTACCTGGTTCTGGCCTTCGGTGTGGCTCTAATGATCCTGGTCAGCCTGCGGCAGCGCCGTGGCAGCCTGCGTGACGCGTTGCAGGAGCGGCCGGCCCCTCTGCGATATGTGTTGACGATTGCCGCCGTCATCGTTGTCCTGGTCGTCGGCGCCTACGGCATCGGCTATGACAGCACCCAGTTCATCTACAACCAGTTTTAACGAAAGGAGAATATTGAATTGAAGATACAAAAGTCCCTTGTCATTATTCTTCTGATCGTTTTAACCGTGGCAATTCTTGCCTTTTTGCAGGCTCTTTTGACGCCCAAATTTCAAACACAGCTGCTGGAAGGCGGACTGATCGCCGATTACTATCAAGAGAAAAACAAGGATCATGCCGTTATTTTTATCGGTGATTGTGAGGTTTACGAAGATTTTTCTCCCATCACCCTTTGGGAGGAATATGGCATTACCAGCTATATCCGCGGCAGCGCTCAACAATTAATCTGGCATTCCTATTACATTCTGGAGGACACGCTCCGTTACGAAACCCCGGACGTTGTGGTTTTTAATATCCTGTCAATGAAGTATGACGAGCCGCAAAACGAAGCTTATAATCGCATGGCGCTGGATGCCATGCCCTTGTCCGGGACCAAGCTCCGGGCCATCAAGGCATCCATGACCGAAGGCGAGGAGTGGCTCAGTTATATCTTCCCGTTATTGCGCTACCATTCCCGTTGGCATGAATTATCATCGGAAGATTTCGAATTTTTGTTCCGTCGCAATCCCGTTTCGCACAACGGCTATCTGATGCGGGTGGATGTCAAGCCGGTCACCGGCATCCCGACTCCCCGCCCGCTCCCCGATTACCGATTCAGTGATATTTGCTATGAGTATCTCGACAAAATCACCAACCTGTGCCGCACAAACGATATTGAGCTGATCCTGATCAAATCACCGTCGATTTATCCCTACTGGTATGATCAATGGAATCAACAGATGGTTGATTATGCAGCCGAAAATGATCTATTATATATTAACACCCTGCAGCACTTGGAGGAGATCGGCATCGATTACAATACGGATACTTATGACGCCGGCCTGCACATGAATCTTTCCGGCGCCGAAAAGATGTCGGTTTACTTCGGTCGGATCCTGGCTGAGGAATACGCTCTGGCCGACCGGCGCGGCGATGCTTCGCTGGCCGCCCGATGGGACGAAAAAGCCGCCGCCTACTACCGTCAGCAAGACGAGCAATATCTGGAGCTGGAAACCTACGGTTATCTACGGGCCTTTCGTTATCAGCCGGATTAAGAAATGAGGCATAAACCATGAGGTTACACATAAGACAAAAAAAGATCTCCCGCCGGAGTCCGAAGGCCGCAATCGCTCTGCTGCTGGCGCTTCTAACAGTTTTGGCATCTGTCGCCTGCGATAAGCCGCCGGTGACGGATCCCCCGGTTCCCGGCAACTCGACAGGCCAAAATACAACAGCCGGCGTCAAACCGTCTTCAGGCTATTCTTTCGTTTATCGGGGGGTCGAGATCGTCATCAACACCCCTGCTGCGCCGATCCTGGCCGAGCTGGGTGAACCCATCCATTTTTTCGAAGCACCCAGCTGTGCTTTCCAGGGATTGGATAAGATCTATACCTATGCCGGTCTGGAAATCCAAACCTACACTGAGGGCGATACCGACTATGTCTATATCATCAACATTATGGACGATACCGTGAGCACACCGGAAGGCATCAGCCTGGGGGCTTCGCCGGAGGAAGTAAAAGCCGCTTACGGGGATCGTGCTGCCGAATCACCCAACCAATTACTGTACATGAGCGACGGTTGTCAGCTGAAATTTGTCTTTGCCGATGGTGAGCTGGTTTCGATCGAGTACGCTCTGCCTCTCATTTGACAGAAAGCACAATGTGTTTGACACCTTGATTATTAATTAATCAACCCTTGGATAAGGAGGAATACACCCATGAACGAGACCATTAAAGCCATTTTTGACCGGCGCAGCATTCGAAAATTCAAACCTGACCGGCTCACCGACGAGCAGATCGAGACCTTGATTCAAGTGGCGCTGGCATCGCCAAGCGGGATGGATCTGCAACCGTGGCTTTTCCATTTTATTACCAATCAAGATAAAATAAGCCGAATCAGCGAAGCCGTACTGGAAACCTTCCGCAAAGCCGGCAATCAGGCACTTCTGGACCGTATGGCGGCGCGCCACCCCAGTATTTTCTACGGGGCGCCGTTGCTGGTCGTCATCTCCATGCCCCAAGACAATCTTTCCGGCGTCGATGCAGGCATTGCCATCGAAAACCTGGCCATTGCCGCCCAATCCATGGGGCTCGGCTCCTGCATCATCGGCATGGCGGCCGCCGGATTCAATGGTGACGAAGGAGATGAGCTGGCCAGTCTGATTGAAATGCCCGCCGATCACGCCTTTATGATTTCCATCGCCATTGGCCACCCGGCGATGACCAAAGAAGCCCACATACGAAACCGGAAGAAAATCAAAGTTATTGACTGATTAAACACTTTTGTGCCGGGTCACGCCCGAAATCGATCCGGATCGGATCCTGCGCAAAGCAGTGTCCGATAGTTAACGACCTTTGACCTTTTACCGTTCCTTGAATCCTGTCCGGCCTTGTGCTATGATTTACAGGAACGGAAACAAGCGGAATTTTGTCCTATAAGCATGCCGGCATCCGGCACTTTACCTTGTTTCTGATACGAATATGGCAACACTTCTGACAATAAGGAGGCTGTCAATGCCCGAATCTTTTACCTTGGTTGCTTGTATCGTTATTTCCGCACTTTTGTTGACGCTGATTCTCGTGCTTGCGTTCCGTCACTTGAGAGCCTGTCAGAAACTGCGGCGTCAAGGCCACTATGATGCGCTTCTCCATTTGTTCATCAATGCCAGCCGCGACATTATTTATCTGAAAGACGAAAATTTGTGTTATCTTTTTGTCAACACAGCATTCGAAAAGGCCTTCAACGTTAAAGAGGAGAAAATCATCGGCAAGGATGGTTTTATGTTGGGAGACCGCACCCTGGCCGAGCGATGGCGTGACCGCGATCTGCAGACACTGCAGGCCGATGAGGAGCTTGTCACGGATATTGATCGTGCCGGAGCTATTTATGAAGTGACCAACTTTCCTGTCCCGCTGTCCAGCGGCAAAACCGGGGTTGGCGCCATCATCCGTAATGTTACCTTGTTGCGGCAGGCAGAGGTGCGGCAACGGAGCGACATGCTGCACAATGAAATTTTGCTGAAACTGTTTTCCCTGCCCTTTAACAACATAAACGATCAACTGGACTTCGTTCTGCAACAGATCATCGCCATAATCGGCTGCCGATATGGTTGCATTTACCGATATAACCAGAAAGAGGGCATCTTAACGCATGTTTCCTGTGCCGAGCACAGCCGGGGAACCGTGTTGTTTGAAGGCCAGCAAAAAAAGTACCGGCTCAACCAGGCCGGTCTCCTGGCCAGCGCTATTTCTCAGGCGACTCCCATCATCATTAATGATATGGCGCAATACGCATCGATATCTGCCTCGCGATATCTCCCCCAAGGCTTTCCCATGCCGAGTCGCTTGCTGGTTATACCTGTTATTATCGACAATCAGGTTTTGGCGGTTCTGGCCCTGGGTGACAAAAGCACCGGTTTTAACGCCGATGATGTCCATGAAATCACCTTGTTGACCGGAGGTGTCTGGCAGGCAATCAAGCGAAAAACAGCCGAAACTCAGTTAACGATAGAACGCAACAGATATCGTCAGACCTTGACGGCCATCGAAGACGGCGTGATACTGATTGACAGTGTCGGCAAGGTTCAAGAGCTCAATCCGGCGGCGGAAAAACTGATTGGCTGGTCCCACGAAGAGGCTCGAGGCCGACACTATTCCGAAATTTTTTACGTTGACGATGAAGACAAAATAAAGAATATCGACGATCCGGTCGATCAGGTCATCCGGACCGGACAAGCCCGAAATTTTGACAGCGTTCCCTTCATCTTGCGGAACAACTCCAAGCGCTTTCTGGAAAGCAGCATTGCGCCGATTCCGGGCGATGCCGGTCGCCTGAGCGGATTTGTCATTGTTTTTCGTGACGTGACCCGCCGCCAGATTCGACAGCAGCATATCGAATTCCTCAGTTTCCACGATTCTCTGACCGAGCTTTATAACCGGCGCTTTTTTGAGGAAGAGCTCGAGCGGCTTGATACCAAACGAAATTGGCCGATCGCAATTATTATGTGCGACATCAACGGGTTAAAGCTGACAAACGATGTTTTCGGGCATGCCGCCGGTGATGAGCTGCTCAAAGGATTTGCCGCCGTACTGAACAAAGTCTGCCGTTCGGATGATATTCTTGCCCGTTGGGGCGGCGATGAGTTTGTGCTGCTCTTGCCCAATACAACCTGTGCCGAGGCCGAAACCATTATCTCACGGATCAAAAATGCCTATGCAAACCGGCAGTTCACGGCAATGCGGGGATCGGCCTCCCTTGGAGCAGCCTGTAAGATGACGGATGAGGACGGTGATATAAAGCAGGTCCTGGCGCTGGCCGAGGAGCGGATGTACCTGAACAAAGCCGTGGAGGGAGATTCCGTCCAGCAGGATATCGTCGGGACCATCGTCAATCGCCTGCACGGCGCCGGGATCCGGGAGCGTGAGCATGCCGAGACGGT
>JAAYPL010000156.1 GCA_012519875.1 Clostridiaceae bacterium
TATGCGGCGACCACCCTTGACCTCGAAAACCGAAATCCGATCTTGGAGGCCGATGCATTGGTTGAGCCCGGGGAACTGACGATGGACAATGCTATGGCTCTTCAGAATTTGGCTCCCTTTGGCGAAAGCAATCCGCAGCCGCTTCTGATCTGCCGCCGCTTGATTTTGCAATATCTTCGTCCGGCCGGCAATGGTCGTCACCTTAAAGTAGGACTGACCGCCCCTGGCTCTGACAACAACCTGGATGGCATTGCCTTCGGTTTCGGAGATGCCGGCGATTTGTTTGCTCTCGGCGAAGCGGTGGACCTTCTGTTTTCCCTCGACATTAACGAATGGAAGGGGCAGAAAAGCATCCAATTGACCATACGGGATATGAAGCCCAGTCCGGTCCGGGACGAGTTTATCGACCGCCCTTGGGTGGCCGAATCCCTCTACGAGGAGCAAGCCGATCTAAAAGCACTGATGCATCGTTTTCAAATCCCGATCGAAACCCTTCGTCCCAGCAAAGAAGAGTATAAGATTGTCTATCAGTTTATCCGGGCACGTTATAGTGATCAGGCTCTTTTAGCGGATTTGTCACTTCTGGCTCGCAGGATCTCAAGCAGTTATCGAATCAAGCTCAATGGCTTTCGCCTGGCTCGAATCTTAACTGTGTTTCAGGAGACCGATCTGCTCAAAATGCAGCGGCTGGGTCGGGAACGGATCCGGCTCAAATTGCGGCAGACCCATTCACGTGTCAGATTGGAGGATTCACCGACCTATCAGCTCCTTCATTCCGAGGAGGTGTTATCATGACCGCTACCGCCCAAAGTCGACCGAGCAAACCCATTCGCAACAGTACAATCCTGACAACGATCGTCCATCGCTATCTGGCGTACACCAACCTTCAGAATGCCGATGAAATCATCAGAGCCTACGATTATGCTTTGGCCGCCCATGGGGATCAGCGTCGCGCCACCGGTGAACCTTACATCATTCATCCGCTGGCTGTAGCCGAGATTCTGACCGAGCTGGAAGTGGATCAGGACACGCTGATTGCGGCACTCTTGCACGATACGGTTGAAGACACCGGCAAAACCGCTGCCGAGATCACCGCGGAATTCGGCGAAGATGTCGCCAGCCTGGTTGACGGTGTCACCAAGCTCAGCAGGATTCCTTATTCGTCAAAAGAAGAGATTCAGGCCGAAAATTTCCGCAAGATGTTTTTGGCCATGGCCAAGGACATCCGGGTTGTTCTGATCAAACTGGCGGATCGGCTGCACAATATGCGGACCATGCGCCATATGAGTCCGGAAAAACAACAGGAAAAAGCCCGTGAAACACTTGATATCTATGCGCCTTTGGCTCATCGCCTGGGTATTTATAAAATCAAATGGGAGCTTGAAGATCTTTGTCTTCGTTACATTGATCGTGATGCCTACTATGAGTTGGTCGGCTCGATTTCACAAAAACGCTCGGAGCGTGAGCGCCACCTTGAGGAAATTGTTGTTCAACTGCAGAACAAGATCCGTGAGATGGGCATTGAAGCGGAAATCGAAGGTCGCCCGAAACATTTTTACAGCATTTATCGAAAAATGCAGAAACAGGAAAGCGGTCTGGATCAGATTTTTGATCTTTTTGCCGCCCGGATCATTGTCAATACCGTGGCCGACTGCTATGCGGTTCTCGGGCTGGTTCATGAACTTTACAAACCCATGCCCGGCCGGTTTAAAGACTACATTGCCATGCCCAAGCCCAATATGTACCAATCCTTGCATTCAACGGTCATCGGACCTCGGGGAATACCCTTTGAAGTTCAGATCAGAACTTTTGCCATGCACAGGACGGCGGAATACGGGATCGCTGCCCACTGGCGCTACAAAGACGGCGAACTGGCGGCTGCCCGGAACGAAAATATAGACAACAAATTAACCTGGCTGCGCCAGCTTCTGGAATGGCAGAAGGATATGCGAGATGCCGATGAGTATCTGGAATCGCTGAAGAACGGTCTGGTTGTCGATGAAGTTTTTGTATTCACCCCCAAGGGGGATGTTCGCTCATTACCGGCCGGCTCGGTGCCGATTGATTTTGCGTACAATATCCACAGCGGCGTGGGTAATCGCATGTACGGCGCCAAGGTCAACGGGCGCATCGTTCCTTTGACCTATGAGCTGAAAAACGGTGACATCGTTGAGATTCTGACATCGGAAAAAGTAAACGGCCCCAGCCGTGACTGGTTGAAAATTGTCAAGAGCGCATCGGCAAGAACCAAAATCGGCCAATGGTTCAAAAAAGAAATGCGCGAGGAAAATGTCGTGCGGGGCAAAGAAATTATTGAGCGGGAGATCCGAAAGACAGGTTTCACACAGGCTCAATTATTAAAAACCGAGTATCTGGAACCCATACTTCGCCGACATACACTCAATTCGATTGAAGATATGTACGCGTCGATCGGTTATGGAGGCCTGTCCGCCGGCAAGATCGTTCCTCGTCTGCGCAATGAACATATTCGAAGCCTTCCTGAGGAGGAAAGACTGAAGCTGGGTTACCAGATCCGGTCGGGCGGACGTGTGGTTTACAATCCCCAAGTTGCCAATATGACACCGGAGGAAGCTGCTCTGGCGGTGCCGCGAACCACCAAGCCGCGACCGGATCCGCGCCATGACCATGGGATCGTGGTCAAGGGGATCGACAATTGTCTGGTCAGGCTTTCGCGCTGTTGCAGCCCGGTTCCGGGCGATCCGATCATCGGCTATGTCACCCGTGGCAAAGGAGTTGCGGTCCATCGCACCGACTGCAGCAATATCCGCCATCTGCTTTCCGTGGCCGCCGGTTCGGGTGCCGACGCCGAAAGGGCCTCACGCCTGATCGATGTGGCCTGGGCCAAAGAAGAGGACGGGTCTGCATATCGGATTGAACTGAAAATCCTGGCTCGCGACCGGCGCCATCTGCTGGCCGAGATTTCCAATGCCATTTCCGAAGAAAAGGTGCCCATCCTGTCCGGGCAGATAACCGCCATGAAGGATGTAACCGCAACATTAATCATGACCATTGAGGTTACCAGCCAGAGCCAGTATGATCGTGTTTTGGGCCGCATCAAGGCCATTCGGGACGTCATTGAAGTTCGCCGCGGTCATTAAAGCAACAAGAATCGCATATTTTTACAAAGCAAGACAAAAAAGTTGCATCAAAGGGTTTTGCCCTATATTAGAATGTGACCAGAATCCCCGGAGGTGTGCTCGCATTGTTCGATCCACGTGAACAACAACCGGCATTGGACTTGACAAAGGCCATTCAAGCGGCCGACAACTACAGCCGCAGCTGCCATGTGCCCTGCCGGGTGATTGATCCGATGGGAAAGACCTTGCACTTATCGGTTCCGGAGCCGGAGCAGACAAAAATCTGTGAGTTTGCCGGCGCAGTTTTGCCCGGGGGCGGAGCGCCGGATTCCGCTTCATCGTCGACAACCGGACGTGTTTCGCATATTTGCGCCAACGCACACTTGTATGGCAGCTACCAGGCGGAGCGCTTCGGCGGCCAATATGTCTATTTTTGTCCGTTGGGACTGACTCATTGGGCCGCACCGATCATGATCGATGAAAGCAATGTCGGAGCTTTGCTGGGAGGCCCGGTCATGATGGTCGAGCCGGACGATTTTCTGATCGATGAGCTGGTGGCCAAAAACGGCATTCATGCTGATTTTTTACCGGAACTGCACCGGCTGATCGATGATGTTCCGATCATTGATACAGCCAGAGTTCATGCCCTGAGCGAATTGCTCGGCCTGGCAGCCTGCGCGCTGTCCGATGAAAGTTATGCCGAACTCCGGATCAAAAAAGCCTCCGGTGACCTGCAAGGGCAATTGTGGGATCAGATCAATTTTATGAAGATGTTTGCCGGCAAAAGTGATGACGATCTGGCCTATCCGATCGAGAAAGAAGCCTTGTTGCTGGAAAAGATCGAATTGGGAGACAAGGCGGCCTCTCAAGAGATCCTCAACGAAATCCTGGGTTTCATCTTCTTTTCCAGCAGCGGCAGTATTGATGTTATGCGAGCCCGTGTTGTTGAGCTGGTGGTTTTGCTTTCCAGAGCCGCGATTCGCGGCGGAGCCGATGTGGAACAGATTTTCGGCTTGAACTTCACTTATCTGGGTAAAATCAACTCGTTTCGCAACATCGATGAAATTGCTTATTGGCTCTCGGGCATCATGGCTCGTTTCACGGATCAGGTCTTTAACCTGACCAATGTCAAGCACGCGGATGTCATCTACCGGGCGGTTGATTTCATTCGCAAAAATTATATGAACCGAATTACTTTGGAAGATGCCGCTGCCTGTGTTTACTTGAGTCCGGCTTATTTCAGCAGAATATTCAAAGAAGAAATGGGTTGTAATTTCAATACCTATGTCAATGCTGTTCGAGTGGAAGCAGCCAAGAAGCTGCTGATGAATGATCGGGTCGCATTGGTTGATGTCTCGACGATGGCCGGTTTTGAAGGACAGAGTTATTTTTCCAAAGTCTTCAAAAAGTTCGCAGGCGTAACACCCGGCCGCTATCGTGAAGCGCGTGGAAGGATCAATAAATCATCATAAAAATGGAGGAACAAAACATGGAGATTCTCAGCAAGATTTCCGAAGCTCTGCAAAAAGGCAAGGCAAAAGACGTTAAAGCTCTGGTTCAGGAGGCCGTCGACAGCGGTCTGTCGACACAGTCCATCCTTAACGACGGCCTGCTTGCCGGCATGAGCGTCATCGGTGTCAAATTCAAGAATAATGAGGTCTATGTGCCCGACGTGTTGATCGCTGCCCGGGCCATGAAAGCCGGAACGGAAATCCTCAAGCCATTGCTCGCCGCCGACGGTGTCAAAGCCACCGGCCGGGCGATTTTGGGAACCGTCAAGGGCGATCTGCATGACATTGGCAAAAATCTGGTCGGCATGATGCTTGAAGGAAAAGGGCTGGAGGTTTTTGA
>JAAYPL010000157.1 GCA_012519875.1 Clostridiaceae bacterium
ACAGGATCTGATGAACCTCATCCGGACTTTGAACCTGCCGGGGTTGCCATTCAATGGGGAAAAGCTGGTGGTATGTCGAAGTGCCGTAACGATCATCGATCAACAGTACAAAGCCCCGGTCGGTTTCTGAGCGGATCACGCGGCCGGCGGCTTGTTGCACACGATTGAAGCCCGGATATAAATAGGCATATTCATAACCACTGCCGAGGGCTTCGGTATAATACTGGCGGCTGATTTCACGTTCAGGGCTGATTTGCGGAAGACCAACGCCAACCACGATGACCCCGGATAGTTTCTCGCCCGCCAAATCAATGCCTTCCGAGAAAATACCGCCCATCACGGCGATGCCAACCAATGTTTTTTGGCCATAAGCATCAAAGCGGACAAGAAATTCTTTCCGAAGACGCTCACTCATATTCGGCGTCTGAAAAATAAATTCCGGACCGGCCGGGTCCTGATCGGATCCAACCAAGCCTCTCAACATGGTCAAATAGGCAAAGGAAGGAACAAAGACCAGATAGTTTCCTGTTCGGGCATGAACGGCTGCTTTGATCATTGCGTAGATAGCGAAGAGCGTTTCTTGACGTTTTTGATACCGTGTGGAAAGGCTGCTACATAAAAGAATCAGCAGATTTTCCGATGGAAAGGGTGACTCCAGCTGAAGTGTCTGGTGACGCTCCCAATTGTGAATGCCGTTTAACAGGCCGGCATAATAACCGATGGGTGATAACGTTGCGGAAAAGAAAATCGCCGGATGCTTGGTGCGATACGTTGCCGCCAGTTTTTCGGCCGCGTCGAGACAAAGCAAGCGTAGAACAGGTTGTCCGCCGGTCATGTTGGCCACGGTCACATAAGTCCGGTCATGGAACTCCTCGGCCACCCGGCAAAAAAACAAGGCCTGAAAATAAAAATCAAGCAGAGGTCGTCGATCGGGCAAATCGGGGTTTTGCTCCCAATAATAACGACAAATTGCGGCAAAACGGCCGAGCAGAGATATCAGGTGCGTTGGTTTTTCCCGAAAAGCTCGAAAACTCTCGGCGACCATGATTGAATCAGGGGACAAGGTTTGCTCCAATTCATTGATTCCCGGCCGGTTGCCGGCTAAGATGTCGGACAGACGCAGCATATAGGAATCAATTGCCGCCAATGATTGCTCTAAAGCCGGGAATAAAGACTGAATGATTTTTTTTGCCTTGAGCGCTGCCTGTCGTTCAATGGAGGCACTGTACATCTCCCGGGAACGGGCGGGGAGATTGTGGGCTTCATCAATCAAAAGCAGACGTGGGCCGGTGTCATCGCCAAAAAATCGTGACAAGCGGACGCGTGGGTCAAACACATAGTTATAATCACAAATGATGAATTCGCAATATAAAGCCATGTCAAGGGAAAGCTCAAAAGGACAGACGTGATGTTTGCGAGCACAGGCGAGGATCTCATCACGGCCGATGCTTTCCAGCAGAAACAGATCGTGAAGAGCGGCGGGAAGATGATCATAATAGGCCGTGGCATACGCACATTTCCGGTTGTCGCAGTAAATTTCAGGTTCCAGGCAGATCGTTTCCTTGGCGTATAAAATAATGCTTTTCATGCGCAGACCGGATCGGCGCAGATCAGCCAGCGTAGCATCAGCCACCAACCGGGTGGATGTCATGTTGGTCAGATAAAAGCAATGATCCGCCCAATGATTGGCGATAATTTTTGCTGCCGGATAAAGGGCCGCCACGGTTTTTCCGATTCCGGTAGGCGCCTGGATAAAGATCGATTCCCGATGCCGTGCGGCTCCGACGACTTCGCGCATGAATCGCTTTTGTCCCGTGCGTAACCCGGAATAAGGAAAGCGGCAAGCCAGGCCGCTTCGGTCGCGAATTTGTTTGCTTTTAATAAGATTGCCGGCAAATTCAATGTAGGTTTGACAGGTTTTTTGAAAAAATCTCTCAAGATCAGATCGGCTGATCGTAAGAGTTTGTTCGGAATGTTTCTTTGTTTCTAACGACAAATAGGCCAGGCCGATTCGAATCGATTGAATCTCCGGGCGATCGGCCAGATAAATCCAGGCATACAGCTTGACCTGCGCCCAATGGAGCAATTCACCGTCCGAAGGCAGGTGGTCGGCGGATCCGCTGAAGGACTTGGCTTCGATCAGATATGGGCCGGAAGGCAGCGATAAAAGGGCATCACAGCGCCCATGGATTTTCAAGCTGAGGCTGCCGGAAGTATAAATTGTGTTGAGAGGCACCTCGGTTTGTATCGCAGCCTCGGGGTATTGGTTCTGCAAGGTTTGGCCAAAGTGCTGATGAAGGCGGATGCCTTCGGCCGAGGTGACGCCGCCGGAAAGCCACCCGCCGGTCAGCCCCCCTTGGCGGTGCACGGTTTCCACCAGCGTCCGAACCGCAATGCGTAAAAACGGCTGAGCGGGTGCGGATGCTTCTGTTTGATCCTTCAGATTTGTCATGAAGACAGTATATCAAAAGGATCAAATTTCATGCCACCTTTCTAGGGCAGAATGGCATCCAGAATGGGAAATACGATACATCCAATAATGATATACAGAAGCACGGTATAGCTGGTATGCTTGAGGATCTCCTTTTTGGTCAGGTCAGGGTTACTGTACATCAGAGGACTGACTGCTGCGGCACCGGGCAATATAAAGCCATAGCAGGCGGAGTAGATACAGACCATGGCCGCTACATTCATGTTGCAGCCTGCCGCCATGCAAATAGGTACGGAGATGGGAATCATCATCATGCCAATTCCCATGTTAGAGGCTAAATTGGTCAGAACACAGGCAACAATGATGATGAACGCATAGACAAAGAACACGGACTTGCCATCCATCACAGGCAGCAGGGTACGGGAGAAGAAACTCATGAAGCCGCATTCTTTTGCGGTCAGCGCAGAGGACAGGCAGGTGGCGATACCCACCAACAGAATTGGGCCCCAGACCATGCCGCTCATGACCTTGCCGAATTCCAGTATGGACTTGCCTTCGCGATTTTTCACCGCACAGAGGATGACCACCGCCAAACCGAAAATACCGGGCAAGGACAGGGTATTGATGATCCGGGCGAATAGGCCGTCGCCTTTCAGGTAGTTTGTGGCAATGGACAGCAGAATGCTGACGATCAGAACCACGATGATGATGGTCTGATCTGTACTCAGGCGGTTATCTTCCTTGGCCAGTTCGTCAGAACGATAGTTGCGTACGGGAGTAAAATCAACTTTGAACAGCGGTCTCATGGTCAGCACCAGGATCACCAGCACTGCGATACCAAGGAAAAAGGTGGTCACAATATACAGGCCGAAGTTGACGTTCACTCCTTCAGCATTCTTGATGAAGGCGTTGCACAAAGCGAACTGCCAGCCTTTCAGGGGAATCACGAACTCACCAAGGCTGGTAGCTACAACAGAATAAATAGTCATGGCCACAAAATAGGGATGACGCATGGACGTGCCCATCTCCTCAGCCATCTTACGCAGAATCGTCCAGCAGATGAAAATCATGGCAAAGGCAAAGGTGACGGAGGAGATCAGGAAAAACGCAAAAAGGAACACAAAGGTGAACAGATAGGGTTTGCCCTCCCAAGCCTTGCGACTGATGAGCCAGCGTGCCATTTTCACGTCGGCGCCGGTAGCGGTGAGGGCAGAGGTCATGGCGGTCACGCAGATCATGTTAAACACCATGAAGCTGCCCAGAGAAGCTGTAACAGCACCGCTTACGGTGGTGTAGCCGGTGCAACCCAGAGCCACCACAGCCAGAATACTGGGCCAAATGGAACCGCCCACGGTAGACCACAGAATCACGACGCCTACGAATACACCCAGAACGCCCATACCCACCGGTGTGATCTCAGGAGCAAAGGGCGGTATGAATTGACCGCAGAACATAAGAAGCACGCAAATCACAACAATAGCGTAATAACTCGCGGTTTTTTGCTGATTTATTTGTCCTTTTAATTGTTCAGCCATAGTCGGCACTCCTTTCATATTTTAGCGGTTTATTATTTTTGAAGTCCGAAGGGGATAGGTCTCCCTTATAATCAGATATAATTAAAAGGCAAAGGATCCTCCATTTCCCACTCGATCCAAAACCGCTTTGGCGGCGGCAACGTCTTGAGCCGAGAGGCCACAGGATTCAAAGAGGGTGATGGCTTCCGGATCGTCCGTTGCTCTGTCGACCCACGTTTCTCGGCTACATTGGCCTATTTCGCCCAAGATCTGCTCCTTGGTGAACAGGCCGTTTTTCATGGGGATCAGTAAATCTCCCGCCGAAGCCATGGCGGTATCCATACTGTCTACAAAGACCTTTGACCGTTCCAGTACAGATTCATCAATCTCTCGAAATATAGG
>JAAYPL010000158.1 GCA_012519875.1 Clostridiaceae bacterium
ACATGCCGATGGTTTTTTTATCCTTCATATTGGTTCGATTGAGCACCGGCGTTCCGATCATAATATCGTCCAAGCCGCGGACACGATTCAGATACAGAGCCAGGGCCGCAAAAAAGAGGGCGAAAACCGATGTCCGGTTTTCCTGGCAATGTTGCTTGATTTTTCGATTAAGCTTATCCGGTAAGCTGAAGCCTTTCCGTTTGGCCCGCATGCCGGAACGGGTCTCAACGGAGGATTTCAGTTGTGTAGGTTCGGGCAACATCCTGAGCTTTTCCCGCCAGAAAGCCTGATCCGCAGCGAAACGCTGAGATTGCAGATAGTCTTCCTCACGAGCGAGAAAATCCGTATAGGATGGGTTGATACCCTCGGGCAACGGTTCATTTTTTTGTAACAAGGTGTAGTAACGGACGACCTCATTGCCCAATTCAACCAGCGCCCAGGCATCGGCAATCAAATGGTGTATACGGACAAAAAAGCCATAGCCTTCCGGCTCCGTTTTCAACAAGGCAAAATAAAACAGTGGTTGATCCAGCATGGCAAACGGCTTTTGCGCCTGTTCCTGTTCAAAATCATAACGCGCTTCTTTCGGTTGGGTGCTGAAATCAAAAAAATCAAGTTTGTAGGTGGTAAAAGGTGCGACATATTGGCGAACTTCCCCGTCTGTTTCTGTCAACCTCAAGCGAAATCCTTCGTTGCGCAGCAACATAATATTGACGCTGCGGCTGATCAGATCGTAATCAACCGCCTCATCAATCAGCATGGTGGCCGCTATGTTACCGATCCCGCTTTCCGGATTGGTTTTCTCCAAAATCCATATGCTCTGTTGCGGATAACTCAGCGGGAAAGTCGGGAGGCCCCCGAAGGGCTCGCTGCACACGTCATACACCTCTCATGGCCAATCTGTTTTCCTGAGTTACCTGCCTTTCAGAGCACCCAGAAATCCTTGAGGTCTTCCTCCGTCTCGTATGGCCGCGGCGGAACATAGAATTGAGAAGGCCGGCCGTTGATGTTATAGAATGTCGGCTCACATTGCTGCGGGCGGTCGACATGGGGCCGGCCTTCGTTGGCAACCTGTTCCGTCATCTTTTCTTTGGCCAGTTCGACCCATGAATGATGGTAATCAGAAAGGAGCAAGTGGGGAATTCGGAAATGCCAGAACTTCCATTCTCCGTCTTCCTTGATGAAGTCAATGGCATAGAGACCCCAAATCCAGAAAGCTTCCAGATCACCGGTTTTGAAACTGCGCTTGGTTTCGGTTCCGGGCGAGATCCAAAGACCCCTCGCTGTTTCGCCGTTGCCGGCGACCTCAATGATTTCGGTGGTCAACGGATGCAAGGTCATCGTGCCGATGCCGTCGCCTTCCAGTGATCTATGCCAGTCAACAAAGAATCTGCGGATGCCGGCATCGCCGTCAAAGGTGCCAAAGCCTTCACAGTCAACCCAGATATCATCGCGCTTGGCAAACATTCCGGGGACTTCATTCCAAAGTCTGGCATAGGAATAATAGACATACCTTGCCATCAGTTTGCGAATTTGCTCGGTATCCCATAACTCCTGAACCATTTTTTCATGTGTTTTTTCCATATAAAAATCCTTTCTGCACTTGGCCTTTTGCCGGGCCGCTGAGTCGGTCACCAGCCGATTCTAATCGATTCTTAATATCAGTCCATCCTACTCAGTCTACCTCATTATAAAGTCGTCTGCAATCAGTCTGCGAGCAGGGATCAGGCGGCTTTTACGTTACGAGGGATCAATCCTGCCGGGCCGCTTTGTGACGGCGTCGCTTCAGTATGTCCCGGGCTAACAAACCCAGGGCGCCAATCAGAATTAAAATCGGAAGGACAACCAGCCAGCGATTCCTGTTGGCGGGCATTTCGGCTTGATCTTGCATTTGGGACGAAGGAACGGTTGTAGGCTCCGGCGCCGGAAGATGCCCGGTCAGGACCATATCGGCCAGCGTGCCGGTTTCATCTGCCGGATCACTTCCTTTAAGAGTCAGCCGAGCGTTCAGGCTGACCCGGCCCTTGACCGGGCCGGCTGCAGGACGGCCGCAGATGACCGTGACATCGTTGACCGATTTGTCATTGGGCAGCAAAAATTTGGCATCATGATCGGCAAAAAAATCGATTTTAACCGTATCGCCGTCATCCGTTGATACCGAGACATTTTTTTGCACCAAATCGGTTTTTGTAATGGTTGCCGGTGAAAATTGATCGAAACCGTAGGCAAAAAGCATCTGCGTATCCAGCCATTTATCCTCGGCAGTTGCTGATTTTAATACAACCGCGATCAGCGTGACGCCCTCACGGCAAGCTGCCGAGACCAATGTTCCCTCGGCCTTGCTGGTCCAGCCGGTTTTGCTGAACAGGATGCCTTCACAATTTTTTTCACCATTAATCAATTGATTGCGCGAACTTAAATAACGTGTTTCCGGCTGCTCATTTGTCGGCGGGATCTCATAGTAATGGCTGCCGAAAATTTCTACGAAACCGGGAACTTTTAACGCAGCCGCGGCTATTTTGGCCATATCAACAGCCGTTGTGACATGATCATCATCAGGAAGCCCGTGAGGGTTGGTAAAATGGGTGTTTTGCGCTCCGGCCTCACGAGCGGCTTGGTTCATCAGCTCAGCAAAAGCTGCAGTCGTACCGCTGATCTTCTCGGCTATGCCATTTGCGGCATCGTTGGCCGAAGCAATCGCCATTGCATAGAGCGCCTGCTCCATGGTGATCTGTTCGCCGATATCCAAAGCTATGTGGGACGTATCGCGGCCAATAGAAAAAACCGCCTCGCGAGACATCGTAATGATATCCTGCGGCTCTGCCAATTGTAAAGCCAACATGGCGGTCACCACCTTGGTAATGCTGGCCGGATACATGATTCGTTGCATGTCCTTGGCAAAGAGAATCTGACCGCTGTCGGCATCCATCAAAACCGCCGATTCGGACCGCAACAAGATTCCCTGATCTTCGCCGGTTTGGGCGAGGGCGTGGATCGGAGCAAATACCAGCAGCAACGTCAGCAAAGTTGTCATGACCACCAAGATTTTTCGCATCCATCGTCTCCGTCAATTCGTCAGTATTTTGCCCTCTAATAATCTATCGGATCGGCTATTCGGTTGTCAACAGCCTTTTCACGGGCTTTGACCGGGATAGCCGCCAGTTTTTGCTCAAGATCATTCAGGTCAGCGTCTCCCAGCATCATGCGAACAAGAGAAGGGTCGGTCGTTCGGCTCGTTTCACCCAAACTATACGGCAACAAATGATTCATCTCACCCTTTGCCATTTCCAGCAATTGAGGCAACTCTTGGGCAAGAAGCGCACGGGTCTCCGGAATGGCCAACAGTTCGGCGAGAGGTGTGTCCAAAGAATATTTTAAGTCGAAACTGCAGGTGGCCCGATAGGTGAAGCTATATCGGCCGGCAGGCAGGCAAACGGCAACCGCATCCCCAACCTGCCGGGCTTCCAGATCGCCGAGGCCATGAATTGTTTCCAGTCTCCCATGAGGCAGCCGGGCCTCGGCTGTCGCGTCAAAGGGTACCGTGATCTCAAGGGTAAGCAGATTATCATCCTGACGCCGCCAATAACTCTCAATCAGCCCCATCGCCGACTTGAGCGAAGCTTTGGCATAGTAAAGTCTGCCGTTAATCTCGGGTTTGATCAGGAAAT
>JAAYPL010000022.1 GCA_012519875.1 Clostridiaceae bacterium
ACGAATCACTGGGCATCTTTATTCCCTTGATTACCGTCAACTGCATCATTTTGGCCCGGGCCGAAATGTTCGCCAGTAAAAACTCCGCTTTGCCTTCGATCATCGATGGTCTGGGCATGGGAATCGGGTTTACCGCCGCTTTGTTCTTGATGGGCACCATCCGTGAATTTTTCGGCAACGGATCTTTCCTGGACATTCCATTGCCGCTCTTGTCGGCCGGCGGATATTTTCAACCGGCACTGATTTTTATTCTCCCGCCGGGTGGATTTTTTGTCTTTGGTATGCTGATCGCCCTGTCCCAGAAATTGGCCAAAAAATTCGCCAAAAGCAACGCGCTCTGCGCCGAGGGCGTCAACGAGTCGTCCGCCTGTGAACTTTGCGGCGGCTGTAGCCTCGGTTCCGGTTCAGGCGGCGGATCAACGGTCAATAATGAGTCGGACGAACAGACCGAACCGAAATCTGCCCAACCCCAAGCAGCGGAAAATGATGAAGGAGGGGCACACGAATGAAAGAAATGCTGATTATTTTATTTAGTGCTATTTTGGTCAATAATTTTGTCCTGTCGCGTTTTCTCGGTATCTGTCCCTTTTTAGGGGTCTCCAATAATTTAAAGACCGCCATGGGCATGAGCACGGCTGTTATCGCCGTATTGATCTTGGCATCGGCCTTCACGTGGCCTATTTTCACATTTCTGCTGGCACCCCTTGGGTTTGGTTATCTGCAGACCATTGTATTCATCCTGATTATCGCCGCCTTGGTTCAGATCATCGAAACGATTTTGAAAAAGTCAATTCCTTCTCTCTATCAGGCACTGGGGATTTATCTTCCGTTGATCACCACGAACTGCGCCATTCTCGGTGTGGCCATTCTCAACATCGATGAAGGATATACCTTTCTCCAGTCTCTGGTCAACGCTCTGGGAGCCGGGCTTGGCTTTATGTTGGCCTTGTTCCTCTTTGCCGGGGTTCGCAGCCGGGTCGACAAAGCCGACATCCCTCAATCGCTGAAAGGCCTGCCGATCACCTTGGTCTCGGCCGCATTGGTCTCGATTTCTTTTTTCGGATTTAAGGGTCTGATCGAACGCCTGTTCGGTTGAATCGATTAAATTCGCAGCCAAAGGAGTAGCCTATGTCCGCAATTGCTCTTGCTCTTTTATCCGTTCTGTCCGACATCATGATTCCGGTTGCTATCGGTGGCGGCATCGCCTTGGTTCTGGGCGTCGTGATCATGATTACGGCCAAGTTTTTCGCCGTGCCGGTTGACGAAAAGCTGGAGGCCATCAAAGCATTGCTTCCCGGCGCCAATTGCGGAGCCTGCGGTTTCAGTGGCTGTGAGGCCTATGCTGACGCTTTGGCTCAGGGAGAACCGAATGCCGGCCGCTGTCCGGTCGGCGGGCCCGACACGGCGAAAGAACTGGCCGAGCTTTTAGGACTGGCCACGCCGGATTTTATACCCAACACCGCTCAGGTGTTTTGCCAGGGTACAACGGAAAATACCAACAAACGTTATGAATACGCGGGTACGCCGACCTGTATCGCAGCGGCCGGACTTTTCACCGGACCTAATTCCTGCGCATACGGTTGTCTGGGATTTGGCGACTGCATCGCGGTTTGCCAGTTCGGCGCCATCCGGATCGTCGATGGCATCGCCGTCATCGACAGCGGCAAGTGCACCGCCTGCGGTATGTGCGTCAAAACCTGCCCCAAGGAATTGATCCGGATCATACCCAAACATTCGAATGCCTATACCGTCCGTTGCCGCAATAAATGGCCCGGCATTCAGACACATAAGCATTGCAAGGTCGGCTGTATCGGCTGTCAGAGATGTTTTAAAGCCTGTGAATATGGCGCCATCACCATGGATGGACCGCTGGCGGTTATCGACCCGGAAAAATGCACCCACTGCGGCAAATGCTTGTCTGTCTGCCCAACCAAAGCCATCCGAAACGGTTTAACCGGCAACGTTTCAGGTCAGACCCAGCCGGAAGAAGCCGGCTGATCGACAAGTACCGAAATCAAGTTCGCTACGGCCGCCGACTGAACCGCACACCGGACAAAATGTCCCGGCATTCTCCTTTCCACGCTTTTTCTTCTGTGATATAATACACGTTGGTTCATTAAGGCGTGCGCTGCGTGTGCAACAGCTTGATAAAAGGAGATTAATTCATGGCAAAAGACAAAAAATACATGACCGTTGATGGCAATGCTGCCGCAGCGTATACCTCATATGCCTTCACTGAGGTCGCCGGCATTTATCCGATCACTCCGTCATCGCCGATGGCTGATTACACGGACAACTGGGCTCATGAAGGCAAGAAAAATATTTTCGGACAAACGGTCGATGTAATCGAGATGCAGTCTGAAGGCGGTGCTGCAGCTGTTGTCCACGGTTCTCTTGCGACCGGTGCTTTGACCACAACCTATACCGCATCCCAAGGTCTTCTCCTTATGATTCCCAACATGTACAAAATGGCCGGCGAACTCTTGCCCGCCGTTTTTCATGTGACCGCCCGCACCCTGGCCAGTCATGCGCTTTCTATTTTCGGTGACCACAGTGACGTCATGGCCTGCCGGCAAACCGGATTTGCCTTGCTGGCCTCCTCCAGTGTTCAAGAGGCCGCGGATCTGGCCGCGGTGGCCCACCTTGCCGCCATCAAGGGAAGGGTGCCTTTCCTGCATTTTTTCGATGGCTTCAGAACCTCCCATGAAATCCAAAAAATCGAGGTGCAGGATTACGACGATCTGGCCAAGCTTGTGGACATGGACGCCGTTCAGGCTTTCCGCGACCGTGGATTGTCACCTAATCACCCGGTTTTGCGCGGATCGGCACAAAACCCGGACATTTTCTTCCAGGCCCGGGAGGCCGGCAACCCGTTCTACGATGCGCTGCCGGCCATCGTCGAACACTACATGGATAAAATCAATCAGCTGACCGGCCGCAACTATCAGTTGTTTAACTACTATGGTGCGCCGGATGCCGATCGTATAATTGTCTGTATGGGCTCGGCCTGCGAAGCCATTGAGGAAACCATTGATTTTCTCAACGCTCGCGGCGAAAAGGTCGGCCTAGTCAAGGTCCGCCTCTACCGCCCGTTTTCCATTGAGAGGCTGCTTGAGGCCATACCGGCCAGTGTCAAAAAAATCGCGGTCCTGGATCGTACCAAAGAACCCGGCGCGACGGGGGAGCCTCTTTATGTTGATATCTGCTCTGCGTACGCCGGTCGGGGCAATGCTCCGCTTATTGTCGGCGGCCGTTACGGTCTCGGTTCAAAAGATACCACCCCCGATCAGTTCCTGGCTGTTTATAAAAACCTGAACGCCGCGGTGCCCCTGAATAGTTTCACTATCGGAATCGTTGATGATGTCACCCATCGTTCTTTACCCCTTGATGAAACCATCGATGTTGCCCACCCGGATACCATCGCCTGCCGTTTCTGGGGCCTTGGCGCGGATGGAACCGTCGGTGCCAACAAGAACTCCATCACAATCATCGGCGATCACACCGATATGTACGTTCAGGCTTATTTTTCCTATGACTCCAAAAAATCCGGCGGTGTGACCATCTCGGATTTGCGTTTCGGCAAGAATCCGATTCGCTCGACATACTTGGTGGATAAAGCAGACTTTATTGCCTGCCACAACCAATCGTACATCAACAAGTACGATATGCTGAAACCGCTCAAGCCCGGCGGAGTCTTTTTGCTCAATACACAATGGGCCGGGGAAGAATTGGAAAAAAGTCTGCCCGGTGCGGTCAAACGCTTTTTAGCCCGAAACAAGATTCAATTTTACACCATTGACGCGATTTCGTTGGCGATGGACATCGGGCTGGGTGGTCGCATCAATACGATCTGTCAGGCGGCTTTCTTCAAGCTGGCCAACGTGATTCCGGTCGACGAAGCCGTAGAATACATGAAAATGGCCATTGTGAAATCTTACGGATCAAAGGGCGAGGATGTCGTCAATATGAACTTCGCCGCTGTGGATGCCGGCATTAATGCCGTGCGGGCGATCGATGTCCCTGAGTCCTGGGCAGGTTCAGCCGATGAGCCGACCGAACTAAGGAACGTGCCGGCTTTTGTCCGCGATATTGCCGATGTTATGAACGCGCAACGGGGCGATGAGCTGCCGGTCAGCGCCTTTTCCGGTCGTGAGGATGGAACCTTCCCGCAAGGGACAAGTCAGTATGAAAAGCGTATGGTGGCTGTTAATATCCCCATTTGGCTTGAGGGTAATTGCATCCAGTGCAATCAGTGTTCGTATGTCTGCCCTCATGCGGTCATCCGACCGTTCCTGCTCACCGAAGAGGAAGCCGCCAAAGCCCCGGACTCCTTCGTCAGTAAAAACGGCATGAAACCTTATGATTCTTATCAGTACCGAATCCAGGTTTCCGCCATGGACTGCACAGGCTGCGGTTCCTGTGTCGAAACCTGTCCGGCCAGGGAGAAAGCTCTGGTCATGAAACCCCTCGCGGAAAATATGGTCCAGGCGGATAACTGGGATTTCGCGCAGACATTGTCCATTAAACCCAATCCGATGAATAAAGAAACCGTCAAAGGCAGTCAATTCGAGCAACCCCTCTTTGAATTCTCCGGTGCTTGCGCCGGATGCGGCGAAACGCCTTATCTTAAGCTGATAACCCAGCTGTTCGGTGATCGGATGCAGATTTCCAATGCCACCGGCTGTTCCTCAATCTACGGCGGTTCGGCGCCCTGTATGCCCTATGCGCCTAATCGAGACGGCTTTGGGCCAACATGGGCCAATTCCCTGTTTGAAGACAATGCCGAGCATGGCTTGGGCATGCATCTTGGTGTCAAGCAGTTGCGCGCGCGCGTCGCCGCCCAATTAAAGGAACTTATTGCCAAAAATCCCGGTGATGAGGTAGAGAAAGCTGCCACGGCCTGGCTCGACGCCATGCAGGACAGCAAAAAAACCCGCGAGGTCAGCGCGGCATTGGCCGCGGCGCTTAAGAATTGCCCCGACAGCCTTGCCCGGTCGATCCTCAGCCTGGAGGATTACTTTGTCAAACGTTCCAGCTGGATCATCGGAGGTGACGGCTGGGCTTACGACATCGGTTATGGCGGTCTTGACCATGTTCTGGCCTCCGGAGAGAACATCAACGTGCTGGTTCTGGACACCGAGGTCTATTCCAACACGGGCGGCCAGGCGTCTAAATCAACACCAACCGGAGCTATTGCCCAATTTGCCTCCGGCGGCAAGGCCATTAAAAAGAAGGACCTTGGGATGATGGCCATGGTATACGGCTATGTTTATGTCGCTCAGGTCGCCATGGGCGCCAACCAGAATCAATTGATCAGGGCGCTAAGCGAAGCCGAAGCCTGGGACGGACCATCGCTGGTCATTGCCTACTCCCCTTGCATCAACCACGGTATCAGAGGCGGCATGACCATTAGTCAGCGCCAGGAAAAAGCCGCCGTCGAATGTGGTTACTGGCATCTTTACCGTTATAACCCGGCGCTCAAGCTCGAGGGGAAGAATCCGTTTGTGCTGGATTCCAAAGAGCCGACCGGCGATTTCAAGACTTTCCTGCGCAGCGAGGTCCGCTATTCGTCACTATCACAAAAATATGACGCGGAGCAAGTTGACGCCATTTATTCGCAAGCTTGGGAAGACGCCCGCGAGCGTTACCAATCCTATCTGCGATTGACCACCGGCTGATTCCGCCGGCAAATCAATCCTGACCTTCGTTGGCTAAAAGGCCAGACTGCGTCTGGCCTTTCAAGCACTACGGAAGAAACCCGGAGAAACACTCCAAAAGTATTCGGCAGGTGCCCCGAAAACGGTTATGACCGTGTTATAATGGGTACCTGCAATGAACAATCAAGGTCAACCACTGCACGTTTGGACTTTCGGTTTGAAATCAGGGTGGTTTTTCATTTTAACATCCGTGGAGGACAGCCATGCAGATCAACGAAAGCAAAAAGCTTTTGCTCTCAGACACACTCGTGCCCGATATTTTTATTACGGAGCACCTGCCGGTTCTGAGCGGTCTGGCGGTTAAGCTTTATATTTCCATGCTGCTGGTGGCACGAACCGATCGTTCTATTAACGAACAGGACCTGGCACGACGTCTTGGAACCGATGAGGAAAATATTCGCGCTACGCTGCTTGAGCTGGCGGCGCGTGATTTGGTGCAGATCCGGAATCGTGGTGTGGAGATCCTGGATATCAAGGCCGCTGAGATCCAGCGTATTTACCGACCCAAAACCGCGTCGACGCCCACCGAGATCATTGAATCGCAGCAAAAATTCGATGTGCGCGAGAAGCTTCTGGCCGATATCGCCAAAACCTTTTTCCAGGGGCTGATGTCCCCATCGTGGTATGGAGAAATCGACAGTTGGTTTGATCGCTACAAGTTTGAGCCGGAAGTTATTTACGCGCTTTTTCAAGAATGCGCCCGTCGGAATAAACTGGACAGCAAGGCTTATATCAGCAAGGTGGCCGAAAATTGGTCCGCCCGCGGTATCATCACCTTCTCCGATCTGAACGCTTATTTTCTCTCCCACGAACGGATCAGCAAAACCGCCAAAAAAGTGGGGCGCAAACTGCGCCGTCAAATGACCGAGTACGACGAGG
>JAAYPL010000159.1 GCA_012519875.1 Clostridiaceae bacterium
CAACCCCTAATGTAATCGAAGATTCTGCTTTCGTAAATAGCTTAATGTTACGAAATAAATTAATAAATAATTCTGCGAATGGATATAACCGGCTGATAGGCTGTAAATGTCCGTATTCTAACCTTCCCAGCAGAATACGACGCATCAATATACATGCCGTCTCCCACATACAAGGCGACATGGTCGCAGATGCCATCAGCATGTTCCCAATCCAGACAGATGATGTCACCGATGTCGATTTCCGACCGAGAGACCGCAATCCCGGCTTTGACCTGGCCATAGGTCTGTCGGGGAATGGTGATGTCAAACAGCGTCCTGTAAATGTATTGCGTAAATCCGGAGCAGTCAAACCCGGCGGTCGTGGTGCCGCCCCAAACATAGGGAATCCCCAGGCATGATTTAGCCAGCGCGACGATTTCGGCCTTTTGGCTTTCGGTCAGAGGGCTGGCGGCCGATGCGGAGGATGAGGGGGTCGGCTCCGTACCGGTTGTTTCTTGAGTCTCAGTTGGGACCGGCATGGGAGTGGGCGCAAGCGTAGGAATGGGGGTAGGGGTAGGAGTAGGCTTAGGCGTCGGTGTCGGTGTCGGCATGGGTGTGGGGGTAGGCTTAGGGGTGGGCTTAGGGGTAGGAGTAGGCGTTGGGGCGCGAGTCGGTACCGGCGTCGGCCGGTCGACAAAATCTTCGGTGATCAGACGGCTCAGAACATAACCCGTTTGTCCGTCCGGCAGGCTGATCTCCGACCAGAACTCGCCAAAACCCGTCCGGTTCAGCGTGTCACCGGTATGAACACGTAGAACGATCGGTGAGTCGGTCTGAGGATTTTCGCGGACATTGGTACTGTTGCCAAGAACGTAACAAACCGCGGCATCGGCAGTGAATTCCTCAATCGGAATCGGTTCCTGCGGAATACCTTTTGCATCATAGAAAACAGGATCGGGCTTTGGTTCTGATAAGATGTCCAAGTCCTCCTTTGCGCTCAACACTTTGCTGACCAGATTGACCCGGCCTCCCCGTGAGTAGCAGGCAAGGTTGGTTTCCGGCTGATAATCGCCCGGCGAAGGGCGAGGCGGCATGGCGGTCGGCGATGCCGGCCAAGCCGGCGAGGTGTTCACGGGGGCAAGCTGAACGCCCTGCCCCGGATCAATCACCAGAAAAGTAATTACGGTCAGCAAAACCAAAGCAACCGTCAGAACGGGCAATGTCCGCCCTGTGATTTTCAAAAATCTTGATTTTATTGTTTTCTGTTCAACCGGCTGACGAACGGTCGGTCCGACCGGAAGCCGGTCGCTTGGGCGATTCCTTTTCATGGCACTCCCCGTCCACGATCAGTCAAGCAATAATTTGTCTTGCATAAACTTAAGATCCATTATACATGATCAGGCCATTACATTAAAACGTCTTCTTACTAACAAATTGAATATATTCCGTTGAAATTTCCGTTGAAATCCCGGATAGCGGTACCAATTATGAGCAAAATTCTATCATAAAATGTTCCCGAGCAGAACACGATCCAGATATTCCCTCGCCAAATCAGCCAGTCGAATCAGGCGTTCCTTACTGATGGGGGGCGGGTCGGTCCGTTTGTAATCAGGATGATAACGTGTCAGGTGCAACGGAATCCGCGGGTTGATTGAAGCCAGCCAACCGGCAAGCGAGCGGATGTCGTCATCGCGGTCGTTAAGTCCGGGCAACAACAGTGTCGTGACCTCGACATGTGTTATCGCCGCGGCTTGCTTGATGCCGGATAGAACCACCGACAAATCACCGCCGCAAATGGACCGATAGTAGGACGGATCCCAGCTTTTTAAGTCGATATTCAACGCATCAATCCAAGGCAGCAGTTCGGCGAAGGGTTCTGTTTCGATAAATCCGTTGGTCACCAAGACGTTGTTTAAACCGGCCCGGCGGATCAGACGAGAACAGTCCAGAACAAATTCAAACCCGATCAGGGGTTCATTGTACGTGTAAGCCAAGCCGATGTTGCCTTGCTTGGTCGTTTGCACCGCCATCGCCGCCAATTCGTCGGGCATGATGGTTCGGGACGGTGCCGCTTGCTGAGAAATAGACCAATTCTGACAAAAATCGCACCGCAAGTTGCAACCGAAAGAACCGATTGACAAGATACGGCTGCCGGGTCGGAAAAAAGCCAAGGGTTTTTTCTCAATCGGGTCCAGCGCCATGGATGTAACCTGGCCGTAGTTAACGGCAAACAACCGACCGGCGAGGTTTTGCCGCGCCCGGCAGATACCGGTCTTCCCGGATGGAATCCGGCAATGGTGCGGGCAAAGCCGGCAGATGACTACATCATCACCAGGCTGAGAAAGCCAATATTGCGCAGGTTTTGGCTGATTGGTCATCGGCACCTTCTCACTATCGATAACGTGTCACCGTGAATCGCTGAATGCTG
This sequence comes from Clostridiaceae bacterium, assembly GCA_012519875.1. Classification (GTDB taxonomy): domain Bacteria; phylum Bacillota; class Clostridia; order Saccharofermentanales; family UBA5734; genus UBA8949. The sequence continues at coordinate 2,408 of JAAYPL010000159.1, forward strand.
TACTCTTCTTCCGGACTGATGCCGGCTTTACGGCAGGCGATCGCCAGTTGCTCATCAACCGAATCCACACCGGCAAGATCAGGCAACAGCAGTCCACTGCGCCGCCCCGAGCTGACAATAACGCCAAAACGCGTATGATCCAGCAGGCCGGTATCAGTGACCGGCTCGGGAGAGCCCAGCACATCCACACCGTAAGTCAGGTCCGGCAACTCATCCGGCTCGACCGGCGGGAAACGCGGGTCGCGGCAACCGGCGCTGATGGCATTTTTCATGATTTCCTCGGCCAGCGTCGGGGTAGTCGGGCCGGTCGTACCGATACATCCACGTAACTCACCGGCTTTATGAATGGAAACAAAAACGCCGGCGCGATCCTGAAACAAGGGGGCGCAATCCGGTAAATCGGCAAAATCCTGTATTGTTTTGACCGGTTGACCCAGCACATGAGCCTCCAGCGTTTCACGAGCAATGACCACAGGCGGCTGATTTTCACGACGGCCGGCGGCGATCCGGGCCCGATGTCTGGACAATCCTTCGGCAAAAGCATCCGGAACCGGTTCATCCTCATCCGGATCGGGACTTAACTCCGCGACACAGTAACCAATTCCATAAGGGGCTTCGTAGGACAGCAGCCGCGTCAGGACAGACCGACGGCTAAACGCCCCGCACAACATGACAATGGAGCGATAGCCACATTCAGCGGCCTTCTCCCGGAGCTCACCGCTGATGGACAGCAAACGAGGCAGATCATTTTCCCGCAGGCAGTCAACCAGGAGATTGTCGTACTGCGCTCCTTCAGGAGTGGATCCATAGGGACTTTCCGAATTAACTTTGTGCGACTGATCGCCGCTGGCAACAATAACAATCCGGCGGTTTAAAAAAGCCGCTGATTGCCGGATCAATTCACCAATCTGATAAACTTTGGCAAGGGGCAACCCTGAACAAGACATGGCCATGATCTTGACCGCCGGATACGCCTCCCACAAAAACCAAAGCGGAACCAGGACGCCATGATCCAATTCCGAAGCCAGCTGATATCGGCTCATTTGTTTCGAGGTCAGGCTGCCGGCCGGAATACCGGCCTGATCGCAACGATGACTAATTTCCCGCAGCAATTCCGAATCCTGCCGGACCGACAGTTTGATCCGAGGAGCGCCAAAGCGGGCAAAGCTGCCCTCAAGCACCCGGTCATCATAAAAAAAGACATAATCGCTAAAAAGCGGCGCATGGGGCGAGATCATCACGATGGTGTCCGGTCGGATCCGGCTCAGCGTCTGTGCCAATTGACGCATCGACGTGACCGTAGCCGACGCTTCGTGTGGTCCGGGATTGATGCCGGGCACAATTACCGGTGGATGGGGCATAATAAAACCCGCCGCTACTGCCGAATGTTCGGGCATAGTCAACACCTGCCTTCTTCTGCTGTATGTCGGTTGTCGAATCCTATGCTTATTATAGCATCAATCAGCGTAAAGCCTTGTTCAGAACCTCCTGCATATCGCTGACATAAACCAGATCGACCTTGCTGAGAACAGTCTGAGGAATTTCCTCCGCATCACGGCGATTTTCTTCCGGAAGCAACACGGTTTTGATCCCGGCCCGATGGGCCGCTATGACTTTTTCCCTGAGTCCGCCGATCGGCAGGATTCGGCCACGCAAGGTTATTTCACCGGTCATGGCTACATCGTGCCGAACCGGACGCCCATTTAACGCCGATGCCAGGGCGGTTGCCAGTGTTATTCCGGCTGAGGGGCCATCCTTCGGGGTCGCGCCGGCCGGAATGTGGACATGAATATCCTGGGTTGAGGAAAAATCGGACTTGATGGCCAATTGATCAGCTTGTGAACGGATATAGGTCAGCGCCGCCTTGGCCGATTCTTTCATGACATCGCCGAGCTGTCCGGTCAGCTCCAGTTTACCGGTTCCTTTCATAATATTGACTTCAATGGTCAATGTATCACCACCGGCATAGGTCCAGGCCAGACCGGTAGCCACCCCTACCAAATCGACATCCCGCCCCTTATCGTGGCGGAATTTAATTTTACCGATGATCGATTCCAAGTTTTTATCTGTAATTCGAACCTTTCCCTCGCCCTTTTCTGCAATCAGAATGGCTGTTTTACGGCAAACATGGGCAAGCTCACGTTCCAGTTGCCGAACACCGGCTTCACGGGTATAGCCGCTGATCAAAGCACGCACACCGCGTCGGTTCAACGACAGCTGTCCCTTTTTTAAGGCATTCTGCTGGATTTGATGAGGAAGCAGATGGCGCAGGGCGATCTCGATTTTTTCCTCTTCCGTGTAGCCCGACAGATAGACAACCTCCATGCGATCGACCAGCGCCTGCGGTATGGTTTCGGTCGTATTGGCTGTTGTGATAAAAAGCACACGGGAAAGATCATAGGGTATTTCAAGATAATGGTCGCGAAAACCGTTGTTTTGTTCCGGATCCAGCACCTCCAGCAACGCTGAGGAAGGGTCGCCGCGAAAATCACTGCCCAACTTGTCGATTTCATCGAGCAAGATTAAAGGATTATCGCGTCCGGCCTGCCGAATCGCATTAATGATACGTCCGGGCATCGCGCCGATATACGTACGGCGATGTCCCCGGATCTCAGCTTCATCGCGGATACCACCCAAAGACATACGGACATATTTTCGCCCGAGAGCTTCGGCAACCGAGCGGGCAATTGAGGTTTTGCCGACACCGGGCGGACCGACCAGACAAAGGATCGGGCCTTTGGATGTGGTCTGGCCGATTTCCATTCGCAGTTTGCGGACAGCAAGATATTCCAGAATGCGTTCCTTAACCTTTTCCAGCCCATAGTGATCGCGATTAAGGGTTCTGCGGGCACGAGCAATGTTGAGACGCTCCGGATCGGTCTTGCCCCAAGGCAGCTCAAATAGGAGATCCAAATAATTGCGCAGGACAGTGCCTTCGGGATGCCCGGCCGGCATTCGGGCCAACCTGGCAATATCTTTTGCCACGCGCTGCCGTGCATCCTCCGGAATCAGCGTGGTTTTCAGCAGTTCATTGTACAGATCCTGCTCTTCTTGTGAACCCTCATCTTCGCCCAACTCCGATTGAATGACTTTGATTTGCTCACGGAGATAGTACTCTTTCTGATTTTTTTCGATGGTTGCGCGAACCCGCTCACCGATCTCCTGCTCCAGCTCCGCAATATACTGCTCACGTTCGATCAGCATAATCAGCTGATGAATCCGCTGAGGGATGTCGATGGCCTCAAGCAACGTCTGTTTTTCCGTCATTTTGATATTCAGCTGGCCGACAATTGCGTCCGCAGCCATGGACGCACTGTGAATCGCACCCAAGGAGATTAGGGTTTCCGGCGTCACACGATTGCTGCTGGCGGCGTATTTTTCGAATGCCTTCATTAACTGGCGTCGATAAGCCTCAAGGATCGATTCCTGATCTTTCGAGTATTCATTGGCAAAAGCGCTCACTTCGGTCAAATAAAAAGGCTCTTCCTTGACGACGTTAACCAGACGCGCCCGATTCCGCCCTTCCACAAGCAGTTTCATGCTTTCACTGCCGGGCATTTCCAGAATCTGGCGGATGCGGGCCACGCAACCAACCTGGTAAACCTGGTCACTCGGCGGCCAGTCCTGCGTCGGATCAAGCTGTGCGGTCAAAAAAACCAATTGGTTGCCTTCCATGGCAGCTTTTACGGCTTCCTTGGACTTCTCCCGGGCCACATCAAAGGTCAGGTTGATACCGGGAAAGACCGTCAGTCCCCGCAAAGGAATCATGGGCACGAGCAACACAACTCCCTCGGCCGGATCTTTGCTGCTGACAACCGCCTTTCTCGATACACTTTTTTTACGGGGTGCGGTTTTTGTTTTTTTTGCGGGTTTTTCCTGATCTGATTTCATGTTCGCCCTCTTTTTTGAAAAAGGTGCCCCAAATTAATTGGAGCACCTTTAATCATAACTTGTGTGAAAAAACCGGATTATTCAATGATTGTGGAAATTGTTCCGGATCCAACGGTCTTGCCGCCTTCGCGGATAGCAAACTTCAGGCCGGGCTCCATAGCGATGGGGGTAATCAACTTGACGGTAATCGTCACGTGATCGCCCGGCATGCACATTTCAACGCCCTCCGGCAATTCGGCCACACCGGTCACGTCGGTGGTACGGAAATAGAACTGAGGGCGATAGCCGTTAAAGAAAGGCTTATGACGGCCACCTTCGGCCTGGGTCAGAACATAAACCTGACCGGTAAAATGCGTGTGTGGTTTGATTGAGCCGGGCTTGGCGATAACCTGGCCACGCTCGATCTCCTTGCGCTGGACGCCACGCAGCAGGACACCGATGTTGTCACCGGCCTGAGCCTGGTCAAGCAATTTGCGGAACATCTCCACGCCCGTAACAACCGTTGATTTCGACTTTTCGGACAGGCCGACAATTTCCACCGGATCGCCGACCTTGACGACACCGCGCTCGACACGACCGGTGGCGACGGTGCCACGGCCGGTGATGGTGAAGACATCTTCCACCGGCATAGCAAAAGGTTGGTCGACCGGGCGGGCAGGCGTGGGAATAAAGGAGTCAACAGCTCCCATCAATTCGTGGATGGCAGCGTATGTCGGATCATTAGGGTCGGTGCTGGTGCACTCCAAAACTTCCAGAGCCGAACCCTGGATCACCGGCGTGTCGTCACCCGGGAATTCATAGGCGTTAAGCAGGTCGCGAACTTCCATCTCGGTGAGCTCGATGAGCTCCGGATCGGCCATATCGCATTTGTTGAGGAAAACAACAATCGAAGGAACACCGACCTGACGGGCGAGCAGAATATGCTCACGGGTTTGCGGCATCGGACCGTCTGCGGCCGAAACAACCAGAATGGCGCCGTCCATCTGGGCCGCACCGGTAATCATGTTTTTGATATAGTCGGCATGGCCGGGGCAGTCCACGTGGGCATAATGACGAGCTTCGGTCTCGTATTCAACGTGGGATGTATTGATTGTAATACCGCGAGCTCTTTCTTCCGGCGCTTTATCGATTTTGTCATAGGATGTAAAACTAGCCGAACCTTCCATCGCAAGCACCTTGGTAATCGCGGCGGTCAGAGTTGTTTTGCCGTGGTCGACATGGCCGATGGTGCCAATGTTGACATGGGGTTTATTTCTTTCAAATTTTGCCTTTCCCATTTTAAGAGTATCCTCCTTTTTTCAGCAATAAACTGCTGGTTTATTTTTACTACATAACATTCAGACTGTCATAGACCATTTTACACGATTTGGCGGATTTGGCAATGCCGGAATTCGCAAAAACGTGATAAAACAGGCCTTCTCATTTTTTGAGGATGGTTTCCATGATACCTTTAGGAATTTCCTCAAAATGACTGATCTGCATCACGAATGTCCCCCGACCCTGTGTGCGTGAACGAAGCGCCGTGGCATAGCCGAACATTTGTGACAGCGGAACAAAAGTCCGGATGGACTTGATGCCGGAGAGATCGCCGATGCCCTCAATTCGACCGCGACGTGCGTTGATATCGCCCATCACGTCGCCGAGATAGTCTTCCGGAACCAGAATATCGACCCGCATAATCGGTTCGAGCAGAACCGGGTCAGCTTTGCGGCAGGCTTCCCGAAAGCCCATTGAGCCGGCGATCTTGAATGCCAGTTCCGACGAATCGACCTCATGGTATGAACCATCGACAACCGTCACCCGAATGTCGACAACCGGATAACCGCCGAGCACACCGTTGTTCATGGCTTCCCGGATACCGGCATCGATCGGTGCAATGTATTCCTTCGGAATGGCGCCACCGACGATCTTGTTGACAAATTCGTAGCCGGTTCCCGGCTCCATGGGCTCAATTTCCAGAACACAATGACCATACTGGCCGCGGCCGCCGGACTGACGGACAAATCTGCCCTCGGCGGCTGCAGCCTTGCGGATGGTTTCCTTGTAAGCGACCTGAGGTTGACCGACATTGGCTTCAACCTTGAATTCGCGGAACAAGCGATCAACGATAATATCAAGATGCAATTCACCCATGCCGGAGATAATGGTCTGACCGGTATCCTGGTCGGTAATTGTCCGGAAAGTCGGATCTTCCTCTGACAGTTTGGCCAGCGCGTTCATCATCTTGTCCTGGCTGGCCTTGGATTTAGGTTCAATAGCCACCGAAATGACCGGTTCAGGAAACTCCATGGATTCCAAAACAATCGGATGTTTTTCATCACATAAGGTATCGCCGGTCGTCGTGTCTCTGAGACCCACGGCAGCAGCAATATCACCGGCATAAACCCGACTGATTTCCTCGCGGTGGTTGGAATGCATCTGCAGAATGCGACTGATACGCTCACGCTTGTTCTTCACCGAATTGTAGGCATAGGTGCCTGCTTCCAAGCTACCGGAATAAACGCGGAAGAAACATAGTTTTCCGACAAAGGGATCGGTCATGATCTTGAAGGCCAGGGCCGAGAACGGCGCGTTGTCGTCACTCGGACGCTGGTCCTCTTTCCCGGTAGACGGATGGACACCGGTAATCGGCGGAACATCCAAGGGAGACGGCATGTAATCAATGACAGCATCCAGAACCAACTGAACACCTTTGTTTTTGTAGGATGAGCCACAACAAACCGGTGTGATCCGACAGGCGATGGTGGCGCGACGCAGCGCTGCCCGCAATTCATCTTCGGTGATGTTCTCACCTTCAAGGAATTTCACCGTCAGATCTTCATCGGTCTCGGCAATGGCTTCCACCATGCGATCATGCCATGTTTGGGCGGATTCCATCATATCATCAGGAATCTCGGTCTCTTCGATCACCTTGCCCAGGTCATCGTCTTCGCTGTAAATTTCGGCCTTCATCTTGATCAAGTCAATGATTCCGGTAAAGGATTCTTCCTTGCCGATCGGCAGCTGAATCGGAACGGCATTGGTTCTGAGCCGATCCTTCATCATTTCCACGGCACGGAAGAAGTTGGCACCGAGAATGTCCATTTTATTGACGTAGGCCAGGCGCGGCACCTTGTAGTGGTCGGCTTGACGCCAAACCGTTTCGGTCTGAGGCTCAACGCCGCCTTTGGCGCAGAACACGGTGACAGCGCCGTCCAGCACGCGCAGCGAGCGTTCGACCTCCACCGTAAAATCCACATGACCCGGCGTATCGATAATGTTAATACGCATGCCTTTCCACTGAGCGGTTGTTGCGGCCGAAGTGATTGTAATACCACGTTCCTGCTCCAACTCCATCCAGTCCATGGTGGCTGCGCCCTCATGGGTCTCGCCGAGCTTGTGAATCCTGCCTGTATAAAACAGGATGCGCTCGGTGGTGGTTGTTTTGCCTGCATCGATATGGGCCATAATGCCGATATTCCGCGTGTTTTCAAGCGAAAATTCTCTGGGCATCGACTTAAAGCTCCTCCCTCGGGGTTACCATCTGTAGTGGGCAAACGCGCGGTTGGCGTCGGCCATGCGATGCATATCTTCTTTTCTCTTAAATGCACCGCCGGTACTGTTGTATGCATCATAGATCTCATTGGCCAGGCGCTCACGCATGGTGCGCTCGTTGCGCTTCCGGGCATGATCAACCAACCAGCGGAGACCCAGGGTCAGGCGCCGCTCCGGACGTACTTCAACCGGCACTTGGTAGTTCGAGCCGCCAACGCGCCGTGCCTTGACTTCCAGCATCGGCATGACGTTCTCCAGAGCCTTGATGAAAACCTCCAGGGGATCCTGATTTGTACGCTCTTTGACAATATCAAAAGCATCGTAACAAATTTTTTGCGCTATTCCTTTTTTGCCGTCCAACATGATGTTGTTGACCAGTTTGGTCACACGAACGTCATGGTAAATCGGATCAGGAAGCACTTCTCGTTTCGGGACATGGCCTTTTCTTGGCACTTGTCTTCCCTCCTCTCATGATCATGCGGACCCGGTATGGATCCGATATCATAGGTACTCACGTCTTTGGACCGTGTCTCGTGCAGCTACAGCCATGACCACTTATTTAAAAAGCAATCTATGACAGTGTACTGATCACACTATTGTCCAACCGGCAACTTAGTTCTTGACCTTGGCGGTCTTGGGTTTTTTGGCTCCATATTTTGAGCGGCCCTGCATACGATTGGCAACGCCGGCCGTATCGAGCGTCCCTCGAATAACATGGTAGCGCACACCGGGCAGATCCTTGACACGACCGCCCCTGATCAGGACAACGGAGTGTTCCTGCAGGTTATGGCCGATACCGGGAATATAAGCCGTGACCTCGATCTGGTTGGTCAGGCGGACCCTGGCAACCTTTCGCAGAGCTGAATTCGGTTTTTTCGGCGTTGTGGTCTTGACCACGATGCAGGTGCCGCGCTTTTGAGGCGAGGCCAACACAGTGGAACGCTTTCTCAACGTATTCATTGAGGTCTGCAAAGCCGGCGAATGGGATTTGTAGCTCTTGGAAACCCGTCCCGCTTTAACCAATTGGTTGAACGTAGGCATCAATACACCTCCTTC
>JAAYPL010000193.1 GCA_012519875.1 Clostridiaceae bacterium
CTAACACAAAACATGAAACTAAAATTGTATTAACTGACTTTTGCATTGCCAAAGATAGTGCTTGTTTTTTCTCCATCTTTTGCTCTCTAAATTCCATATACCTACTTGTGAGTAGTACGGCATAGTCAATCGTTGCCCCTAGTTGCAAGCTTGATACAACTAGATAACCGATATATGTTAGCGTCTTGTCTGTAAAGTAAGGAATTGCAAAGTTAATCCAAATTGCTGTTTGAATAACTAAAACTAAAACAATTGGAATCGAAATTGACTTAAAGATTAAACCTACAATTAAGGCTATTGTAACAACAGAGATAATCTGAACAATAATTCCATCAGCAGTTACCGTATCTTTAATCTCCGTAATCGATGATGCATAACCTAAAGTATAGTAATTATCACCAAAGTTTTCTTTACAGATGCGCTCAATATCTTCTGCGACTTGATACATATCTTCTGTTTCATCCATTACTTTAATCGAAACAATCATTCTCGCATACTTATCCCCAACAAACCTATCTAAATACTCAGCAGGTATCATATCACTAGGAATAGTTTTAGGAATTGATGTTACGATACTATCAATACCATCTATTAATTCATGATCTTGTAAAACTTCAGCTACTGCTACAGCCTCAGTTTTTGCATCTTTATCATATAAAATAACAACTGGTTGGAAATATCCAAACTCATTGGTAATTGCTACATCTTGAACAACAACAGGATCATCTTCTTCTAATACTCCCTGATCTCCATAAAAGAATTTTGTTTTAGATTGGAAAACAACAGCTATTCCCATAACTACTAAAAAGATTGCTACAATCGGGAATCTTCCTTTATGAATCCTTCCCCCAATTTTCTTAAAGTTAGGAACAAAGCTTTTATGTTTACTCTTTAAAAGCCACTTATCAAAAACAATAAGTAACATTGGCATCATAAACAAGGCAACTAAATAACTAATAAAGACAGCTTTTGCTAGGTTAATTCCAATATCAGCACCGATGCGATAACGCATAAAGACTAAAGCTAAGAAGCCAAATACAGTTGTTAAGCATGATGCGGTTACTGAACCTAAAGCATCTTTCATTGAACTTACAGCAGCTTTCCTCTTATCCATCCCCGCTTCCCTTTTTTCATAGTACCTATGAACAAAGAAGAGCGAGTAGTCGAGGCTCACTGCAAGCTGCAATGCTGATGCCATTGCCATTGTAATAAAAGAAATATTAGGCATAAAACCATTAACACCTAAATTAATTACAATCGCAGTTAATAAACTTATTAAAACTACAACTGGTTCAATCCATGATGTAGAACCAATGATTAGAATGATTAAAGCAACAGGAACTACAACTGCCATAATATTTAAAGTTTCTCGCGCCGTTAAATCTCTTGTAGTTTTGGCCGACATTGCTGGTCCACGATAATTAACCGTAACAGCTTTCGTTTTTAAATAGTCTTGCGTTTTATCAATTGCTTGATCGGTAACTAAACTATACTCATCTTCATTCATCTCAATTGTTAGTAAGTAATTACCATCTTTATAAAAACGATTGACTAAAGGATTACTAACAGCATCA